>JBKPNA010000314.1:0-3123 GCA_046765695.1 Actinomycetota bacterium
TCGGACTACTTCACCGGCGCCGGAGTCAAGGGCTGGGCCCAGAAGCGCTTCTTCGCCGGCACCGGCCAGGTGCCCATCGACCGGTCGGGCGGCCGGGCCAGCGAGGCCGCACTGCGCGCCGGGCTCAGGGTGCTGGCTCACGGCGAGCTGTTCGGCATCTACCCCGAGGGCACCCGCAGCCACGACGGGCGGCTCTACAAGGGCCGCACCGGCGTCGCCCGGCTCGCCCTGCTTGCCGGCGTACCGGTGATTCCGACCGCGGTGGTCGGCACGGACCTGATCGCGCCCCCCGGCAAGATCCTCACCAAGATCGTCAGCCCGACCGTGCGGTTCGGCAGCCCGCTGGACTTCAGCCGGTACGCCGGGATGAGCGAGGACCGGTTCATCCTGCGCTCGATCACCGACGAGATCATGTACGAGATCATGGAGCTCTCGGGGCAGGAATATGTCGACATGTACGCCCCGGTCGCGAAGGAGGCCGCAGCGCGGGAGGCCAGGGCCGCCGAGATCGACGAGGTGTCCCCCCAAGCCTGACTCGTGTGACCTGCTCCGCTTTGACGCGTCAAGATGGCTAACCGGTGCTCGATAGCGCCTCGGGGCACTCGTTAGCCCGCCTGACGCGGCTAGCGAGCAGGTCTGGAGCGGCTCCAATGCCAGTTCGTGCGACCCCTCAGAGCCTAGAATCCCGCACGAGCGGAGGTGTCCTGAATGGCGGGCAGTGATCAGCCGGCGAGGCTGAGGGCGTGGAACGCGATGGCTCTGGCGTTCACAGTGCTGTACGCGGCCGGGATCGTGCTGTTCTGCTACTCCGCGCTGACCACCACCCCCGCCCCGTCCCCGTATGCGATCACCTCGCCGCCCTTTCGGGACTACAGCGACCCGCGCGCCTGGTGGCCGGTCGCCTTGCAGCTGGCTCTCGGCGCGGCGGCGTTCGGCGCCTACTACGTTCCCCGCCGGAACGAGTCGCGCAGCTTCTCGCTGCTGATCACCGGCGGGCTGGGGGTCAGCACCATCGTGCTCGGTGTCTGCAGCGTCTGGAACTGCACCGAGCTGGAGACCCCGTTCTTCACGCCGCTGGCCATTGCGCTCGGGCTGCTCCTCGGCGCCACGCCGACGTTCATCGGGGCCTGCGCCAACGGCCAGCCCTACCCGCCCGCGTTGCAACTCGCCCGGCTGCTGGGCCCGCTGCTGTTGGTGATCACCGCCCTCGGCATCGCGGCAGCCCTGTTCCGGGCCCGGCTGGACCGGCTGGCGGTCCGGTTCGCCCGCTCGCTCGTCGTGGTGGTCGGGCTGAGCGAGGACGCCATCCCGGTGCTGCGCCGGCTGGCCCACGACCTACCGCGGCGGACCGTGCTCGCCGTGCTGGTCTCCGACGCCGACCATCCGCTGACCATGCTGACCCGCGACATCGGCGCCCGAGTCGTGGTCTGCGACATGGAGGACACCAGCACGATCCGGGGCCTGGTACTCCGGCAGAACCGGTTCAAGGTCCACGCGCTCTACGTGATCTCCGAGGACGTGTCGGCCAACCTGGCGTGGGCCCGCCAGTTTCGCGACATCGCCGATGCCACCGGCCTGCCGGACGCCAACCCGCGCCCCCGGATCACCGCGCGGATCGACGATCCATGGCAGGCCGAGTACTGGCGCCGCGCGAACGCCTACCGGACACCGGCCGCCGGCCGCGCCACCTCAGTGCGCTGGGTGAGTGATGCGCTCAGCATCTACGAGGTGACCGCGGCGATCCTGGTCGGCCACGCGCAGTCAGAGGCCCATGACCGGCTCGCCGTGGTAGGCGGCTCTCCGCTGGCGCTGGCGATCTGCGCGGAGCTGGCCCAGCGACAGCGCGAGGGTGCCGTGCTGGGCTCGCGGCCGGTGCCTTCCTTCGGGGAGCTGGTGTTGGTCGGCCCGACGGCTGCCGACCTGCGAGACCAGCACCAGATCCGTCAGGAGCGCTTCGGCAACTCGGCCGAAGCCGGGGCGATCGCCGTCGAGCTGGCCGAGCCGACAGAGCCGGGACTGGCCAAGCTGCTCGCCGCCTGCGAGACACCGGCCGTGATCTTCGCCGACGACCTGGCCGGCGGACGCAAGGACGATCTGTCCGCAACGCTGCTCGCCGCGCTGCACCCGAACTGGACGATCTACCACTCCGACGCCACCACCCAGGGGCTGGTGCCCCGACCGATCATGGAACGGCTCTATCCCTTCGGGCTGACCATCGAGCCGCCGGAGGGCGCTGCGGTGGACAGCTGGGAGCGGGCCGCGCGGGTGGTGCACCAGACCTACCTGGCGAGCCTCGGCGACCAGATCGACCCCACCAAGCCGGCGCAGCGACCCTGGGAGGAGCTGTCGCCGTTCTACCGGGCCTCCAACGTGCGGCTCGTCACCGCCACTCTGGCCGCGGCTGAATCTGTCGGCAGGACCTGGGGTCCGAGCTCCACCAGCCCGGGAGAGGCCGCCTCGACCGCCATCGATCCCGGCCAGTTGCAGGTCATGGCCGAGTTCGAGCACGAGTCGTGGCGGCGGTTCTATCTGGAGCACGGCTGGTCCTACGGAGCGACCCGGAACGACGCCAAGCGGGTGCACAACGCGTTGGTGCCCTGGGCGGAGCTGGCGCCCAGCTATCGCGAGCGCGCCATCGGTAACGTCAAGGCCGCCCTCGGCACCCTGCATGCCCTCGGTTACCGGTCCTCGACGGCCAGTGACCGCCCGTGGCAGAGCGTGCTGCGGCGCGGCGAGGTCCGGGCGCGGAAATTGGAGTCGGACTGGCGATGGCAGACGGCCAGCGGCGAGTGGCTGCAGGCCCGCGCCGGGGACTACCAGGTGCGCAACGGGACGGGTGAGGCCTGGTCGGTGGATCCGAAGATCTTCGCCCAGTCGTACGAGCACATCGACGGGGACTGCTATCGGCGGACGGGGGAGGTCTCCGCGCAACCGGCGGTACCGGGCGAACTGGTGATCACGCTGGAGGGGCCCGCGACAGCCGCAGCGGGCGACTGGGTGATCAAGGGCGCCGCAGGAGACCAGTGGCTCACCTCGGCCGAGCACTTCGCTGCCAACTACGAGCTGACCTCCTCAGCCTGACCTTGCCGCGGCCAGCCGGAGTCGGGCGAGCCTGTTCTCGGG
>JBKPNA010000315.1:0-6361 GCA_046765695.1 Actinomycetota bacterium
GGTGCGGGTCGGCCGTCGGCAGGCGGAGCAGCCCCGTCGACCGCGGTACTCGTGCCACTAAACGTGCGGGCGGCCCTTGCCGAGCGCCAGGGTGAGGAAGAGCAAGATCAGCAGGATGACGAACGAGAGGATCCCGAAACACCAGGCCGGCATGGGCAGCTCGCGCGTGATCTCGGTCTCCAGCAACGTCAGTCCAAGAGCCATGGCGGCAGCCTAGCGGATGCCACCGGTACGTGACCTGTCGCGCGAGCAGCCTCGGAAGTTACTACCGAACCTGGCCCGAACCGGTCACGACGTACTTGGTGGTGGTCATCTCGGGCAGCCCCATCGGTCCGCGAGCATGCAGCTTCTGAGTCGAGATCCCGATCTCCGCACCGAAGCCGAACTCGCCGCCGTCGACGAACCGGCTCGACGCGTTGACCAGTACGGCCGCCGCGTCCACCTCGTTGCAGAACCGCTGCGCCGCGCTCGCCGAGTCGGTGACGATCGTCTCGCTGTGCCCGGTGCCGTAGCGCCGGATGTGATGCAGTGCGCCATCAATCGAGTCGACGATCGATGCGGCGATGTCCAGCGAGAGGTACTCGGTGGCGAAGTCGGCCTCCTCGGCCGGCAGCACCGCCCCGTACGCGTTGACCCGCGCATCCCCATGCACCACCACGCCGGCCGCCACCAGCGCCCGCAGCGCCTTGGGCAGAAACGTAGCGGCACGATCGGCGTGCACCAGGAGCGTCTCGACCGCGTTGCACACCGACGGCCGTTGGGTCTTGGCGTTGAGCAGGATGTCCAGGGCCATCTCCTCATCCGCCGCCGCGTCGACGTACAGGTGGCAGTTCCCGACTCCGGTTTCGATGACCGGCACCTGGCTCTCCCGGACGACCGTCTCGATGAGTCCGGCCCCACCGCGCGGGATGAGCACGTCGACCAAGCCGCGCGCCGCCATCAGGTCGTTGGTCACCTCACGGGGACCGGGTACCAGCTGGATGGCATCGACCGGCAGTCCGGCGTCCACCAGACCCGCCTGCAGCGCCTCGACCACCGCAGCATTGGAGTCGGCTGCAGAGGAGGACCCTCGCAGCAAGGCGGCGTTGCCGGACTTCAGGCAGATCCCGGCGGCGTCGGCGGTTACGTTCGGCCGTGCCTCGTAGATGATGCCCACCACGCCGAACGGCACTCGGACCTGGCGGACCTGGACCCCGTTGGCGTTCGTCCAGCCGCGGACCACGTCGCCGACGGGATCTGGCAGCGTGGCCAGTGTGCGCAGGCCCTCGGCCATCCCGGCGATCCGATCGGGATTGAGCCGGAGCCGGTCGATCAGCGCGCCACTGGTGCCCGCCCGCTCGGCTCGCGCGATGTCGGCCGCATTGGCCTCCAGCACTGCCGTCTCGGCCTTGCCGAGGGCGTCTGCCATGGCGTGCAGCCCGGCGTCCTTGACCGAGCGGGTGGCGCGGCTCAATTCGACTGCGGCCAGCCGAGCCCGCTTGGCCTGCTCCTCAACTGTCACGGCCCCCAATCTAATGCGGGCGGGGTGTCCGGGCGTGCTGCGAGCGTCGAGAAGGTCGCGCGTGGTGCTGCCTGGAGGACCACGCGAGCACGGCACCAATGCGTATCGAGTTGACCAGAGCAGCCGTGCGAGCACGGGAGGAAGGCAGCAGCTTGGACGCGCGACCGGGCGCGAGCTGCAAGCTCATTAAAGCAGCGCAGGGGGCAATGCCCCTTCGTTCTCCAGCAGCCAGCGTTTGGTCTCCAGCTCTCGACCTGGTTCGCCCCCTGAGTAGCCGCCGAGTCCGTCGCTGGCGACCACCCGATGACACGGGATGATCAGCGGCAGCGGGTTGGCCGCCATGATCGAGCCGATCGCCCGGGCCGGGACACCGGTTCCGCTGCGTTCGGCGAGCTCGCCATAGGTCACGGTCTCGCCCGCACGTACCGTTCGCAGAGCTTCGAGCACCTTGCGGGTCGCCGGCTCCAACGGCGGCCAGTCCAGCGGCAGGTCGAAGTCCATCCGCTGGCCGGCGAAGTACTCGCGAAGCTGCCCGATGGCCTGCTGCAGGGTCTCCTCCGGCTCGATCGATGCACCTTCCGCCGCCAACCGCCAGCCGGTGTAGCGGATACCGGCCGGTCCACCCAGCACGCCGATCACGCCGACCTGACTGGTGAACTGGTCGAAGTGGAGGCTCCTACGGATAGTGACCAAGTTCAGCAGCCCCTTCTGTGCGTATGTGTGTAGTATATGTGCATGGCACGGGTCAATGTCTATCTTCCCGATGAGCTGGCCGCACGTGCCAAGGACGCTGACCTGAACGTGTCATCGCTCACCCAACGAGCGATCGAACAGGAGTTGGCCGGCCGTGCCACCAACGCCTGGCTTGCAGAAATCAGCAAGCTGCCTCCATCAGGGGTGAGTCATGAGATGGTCATCGCGGCGCTGGATGCGGCGCGAGACGAGTACGACCCACAATGAGTGAGGCGCTGGTGCTCGATGCCTCAGCTTGGGTCGATCTGCTGCTGCGCGAGGCAATTGGTGAACGGGTTTCGGCCAGGATCGACATGCACGCCCTCCATGCCCCGGCGCACATCGATCTCGAAATGCTCTCCGCCTTCGGTCGCATCGAACGGACTGGCGCGCTGAGTTCGGCGGAGGTCGAAGCACGACTCGGTGCCGCGCCAGCCGTCGTCATCACCCGCCATCCGCTGTCTGATCTCGCGGCCGGAGCCTGGACCCGACGGTCCAACCTGCGGATCTCAGACGCCTTCTACGTCGAGCTCGCCGCGCGCTTGCGTGTTCCGTTGATCACCACCGACCGTCGCCTCGCCCGTGCCACGGCCCACGCCGAAGCGATCTAGTCAAAGCACCACCAGCGCGTCGCGGTGCACCACGGCACGATCGTAGCCGGCCCCGAACTCCGCGATCAGGTCCCGAGTCGTCCGGCCCAGCAGCCCGGGCAGCTCCTCGGAGTCGTAGTTGACCAGCCCCCGCGCGACGACGATCCCATCAGGACCGACCAGGTTCACCGGCTCTCCTGCGCTGAACAGCCCTTCGACCCGGGTGATTCCGGCCGGCAGCAGTGAGGCGTTGCGCTGGGTCAGCGCCCGCACAGCTCCGGCATCCAGGATCAGCTCGCCGCGAGCGTCACTGACATGTTTCAGCCAGAGCAGCCGGGTCGACCGCCGCTTTCCGGTCGGGTGGAAATGGGTGCCCACATCGTCACCGCTGAGGGCTGCAGCCACCTGGTCGGCACCGGCCAGCACGGCCGGAATCCCTGCCGAGGTGGCGATCGCAGCCGCCTCGATCTTGGTCACCATGCCACCTGTGCCGACAGCCGAACCTCGCGATCCGACGTCGATCCCGGCAAGGTCGCCCTGACCGCGTACGTCGGTGATCTTGACCGCTCCCGGCAGCGTCGGTTTGGCGGTGTAGAGGGCATCCACGTCGCTCAACAGAATGAGCGCCTCGGCATGGACGAGGTGCGCCACCAGCGCGGCCAGCCGGTCGTTGTCACCGAACCGGATCTCGTGGGTGGCCACGGTGTCGTTCTCGTTCACCACAGGCAGCACGCCGAACTCCAGCAGCCGGCCGAAAGTGCGATAGGCGTTGCGGTAGTGGCTGTGCCTGGTGACGTCGTCGACCGTCAGCAGCACCTGTCCCACCTCGATGCCGTACGCGGCGAACAGCTGGGTGTAGTAGCCCATCAGCAGTCCCTGGCCCACTGAGGCCGCGGCCTGCTGAGTGGCGAGGTCTCGCGGCCGGGCCTTGAGGTGCAGCGGCGAGAGCCCGGCGGCGATCGCACCCGAGGAGACCAGCACGATCTCTCGTCCAGCCAGCTTGGCGGAGGCCAGGGCCTTCACCAGCGTGTCGATCCGCGCCGGGTCGATGCCACCGGCAGTGGTCGTCAGCGACGAGGACCCGACCTTCACCACGACCCGCCGGGCCGCTGCGATCCCCTCACGCATGTCGATCGTCCGGCGCCTCGTCGTTGCGCTCTGAGTGATACTCCCGGTCTCGCTGCTGTCGCTGCTGTCGCCGCTGGACGGCTGGACGGAGCTCGGCGAAACGTTGGTCCTCGCCACGGCGGCTGAGAATCTCCCCACCGATCTCCACCTGGGGTGCGAAGTCGAAGATCACCGCATCGGCACCGCCGACGGCGACTGCGTCACCTGCCTGGGCACCGAGCTCGAGCAGCCGGTCCTCGATACCGATCCGGTTCAGCCGGTCGGCGAGATAGCCCACTGCCTCGGCGTTGCCGAAGTCGGTTTGTTGCACCCAGCGCTCCGGCTTGGCGCCGCGTACGCGCCACAGGTCGCCCTCGCGGGAGACCGTGAACTCGGCCTGGCCGCCGACCGGCTCCGGCCGGAGCACAATCCGCGGCGCAGCAGCCGGCGTGGCCGCCCGCCGCTCAGCCACCAGTCCCGCCATAGCGAAGATCAGTTCCCGCAGTCCCTGGCCGGTCTTCGTGGAGACGAGAAAGACCGGCAGGCCGCGGGCTCCCAGCTCGGCGGCAGCCAGCTCGGCGATCTCGGCGGCGTCGGGCACGTCGATCTTGTTCAGCGCGATGAGGCGGGGCCGATCCGCCAGACCCCCGTGGGCCGCGAGCTCGGTCTCGATGACCCCGAAGTCAGTGACGGGATCCCGTCCCGGCAGATAGGTGGCGCAGTCGATCACGTGCACCAGAGCCGAGCACCGCTCGACGTGCCGCAGGAAGTCCAAGCCCAGCCCGCGTCCCTCACTCGCGCCCTCGATCAGCCCGGGTACGTCGGCGACGGTGTAGGTGACGTCGCCGGCGACGACCACGCCCAGATTGGGCACCAGCGTGGTGAACGGGTAGTCCGCGATCTTCGGCCGGGCCCGGGAGATGGCGGCGACGAGGGAGGACTTGCCCGCGCTCGGGAACCCGACGAGCCCGACGTCTGCAACGACCTTGAGCTCGAGGGTGATCGTCCGGGTCTCGCCGTTGGTACCCAGCAGCGCGAAACCGGGCGCCTTCCTCGTGCTCGATGCCAGTGCCGCATTGCCGAGTCCACCGCGGCCCCCTCGGGCCACTACCACCTCAGGGTTCGCTCCGGTCAGATCGGCGATCTGCTCTCCAGTCTCCGCATCGGTCACGACCGTGCCCTCGGGAACGGACAGCACCACGTCCTCGCCGCGGGCACCGTTCTGGTGATCTCCCCGACCGGGTTCGCCGCTGCTCGCGCGCCGGTGCGACTGGCGGTGGTAGTCGACGAGCGTGGTGATGCCGGGTTCGACTCGAAGGATCACCGAGCCCCCGTCACCACCATTGCCGCCGTCGGGCCCACCGAGCGGCTTGAACTTCTCCCGGTGTATCGAGGCACAGCCGTGGCCGCCGTCGCCGCCGTAGACGTGCAGCGTCACCCGGTCGACAAAGCTCGGGATGGCCATCGGCCCTCCTCTCTGCCCTGTGACGATAGGCCGGAAACGTAAAACAGGGTGGCCCCGACGGCGGCCACCCTGTTTGGCTTGGGATGAGATCAGACCGCGGTTGGTCCGGCTGGAGTCACGTTGACCACACGACGGCCGCGCCTGGTACCGAACTCGACCTGGCCCTCCACGAGGGCGAACAGGGTGTCGTCCCTACCCCGGCCAACGCCGTCACCGGGATGGAAGTGGGTGCCGCGCTGCCGGACGAGGATCTCACCGGCGTTGACGAACTGGCCGCCGAACCGCTTCACGCCGAGGCGCTGAGCGTTGGAGTCACGTCCGTTCCGGCTGGACGACGCGCCTTTCTTGTGTGCCATGACTGCCTCAGCTCTCGATTCCGGTGACCTTCACCTGCGTGTAGCGCTGGCGATGCCCCTGACGCTTGCGGTAGCCGGTCTTGTTCTTGTACTTGAAGATCCTGATCTTTGGGCCCTTGGTCTCCGCCAGCACCTCGGCGGTCACCGAAGCTGAGCCGAGCTTGTGACTGTCCGAGGTGACGGTGTCGCCATCCACCAGCAGCAACGGGGTCAGGGACACGCTCGAGCCGACGGCGTCGTCGATGCGGTCGATTTCGAGCACGTCGCCGACGGCGACCTTGTGCTGGCGGCCGCCACTGCGCACGATCGCGTACACGACTGACCTACTCTCCTCGCGTTGTTCTGGTGCGCCTGACCCGGCGCAGAGGGCAGCGCGGTGGGCGCACACCGAGGATCCAGGGTACGCGCGCGCTCAAGGCCTGGTCAAACGCTTCCCGCCCCACCGCTTAGCCGTGACGGGCGAGCCAGTGTGGGCTGTGCATCAGGCCCACCACGTTGCCGAAGGGGTCGGCGATGGACGCGGTGACGAACCCAGCATCGCCTCGGACGGTGACCGGGTCGAGGACGGTGGCGCCGAGGTCAACGGCACGGTCCACCGCGGCCACGACGT
>JBKPNA010000316.1:0-5713 GCA_046765695.1 Actinomycetota bacterium
ATCTTGCCCTGGAGCGTCTTGCCGGTCAGCCTGGCCTCCAGAGCCGCGCCCTTACGGCTGGTCAGCGAGATGCCGTCTCCCTTGACCCTGCCGCGCAACCACGACTCCACGTCCTGCCCGTCGCACAGGTACGCCGCAGTCTGGTCGCCGAGGACGGCGACGGCGATGGCGGCAGAGTCATCGGTTGTGCGTCCCGCGTACACCACCTTGTGGGGAAACGCGTTCTCCTTCGCGGTCTCGCTCGCCGCGGGCGAGGGGCTGGCCGGGGCACTTGGGCTCGGCGGCTCGCTGGAGGGGGCGGCGGAGGTGGTGGCCGCGGGGCTGCTGGCCGCTGCGGTTGCCGATGCGGCTGGGCTGGGACTGGCCTCGTAGCTGCCGCGAGGTGCGGAGCTGGCCAGGTTCACCCCGAACATGATCGCGAACGCGACGACGAGGCCGAGCAGGGTGAACAGCGGGCTGCGATGAGTCACGGCGCCTCCTTCTTCGGTGACATGGCAGCGGCACCGTTGCCGAGAGGAGCCCCGGCCCCTGAGCCTGATACACGCCCGGCGCCATTCTCGCGCGATGAACATTTGGCCGACAATGTTCCGGTGAATGCTACGACGGCTGGCTGGGTCGGTGACATCGAGACACTCACCCGCGAGAACACCACCTTCCGCACGGTGCTCTACACGGCGGCGAACCTGCAGCTCACCGTGATGTGCCTCGCCACGGGTGAGGAGGTCGGGATGGAGATGCATGATCATCTCGACCAGTTCATCCGGGTGGAGTCCGGCTCGGCCCGGGTCACGCTGGGGCCCAGCCCGACCGAGGTTGAGGTCGCCCACGACATTGCCGACGACTGGGCGATCATCATCCCCGGCGGGACCTGGCACAACGTGATCAACACCGGCATGGAGGAGCTGCGCTTGTACTCGATCTATGCCCCGGCTGAGCACCCCGACGGCACCGTGCACCTGACCAAGGCCGACGCCGAAGCCGCCGAAGCGGCCGAGTCACAGCAGCCGGACCACTGACCCATGGCCCACGCTGCACCCTTTTGCCGACGCTGCACCCGCTGCAGAGGGTGCAGCATCGGGCTAAGGGGTGCAGCGTGGTAGCTGCCTCGACTGCCTTTCCCGAGGCGCTGGCCGCGGGACCGGTGCTGCTCGACGGCGGGCTGGCCACCCAGCTCGAGGCGCAGGGCGCCGATCTCTCCACCGCGCTCTGGTCCGCCCAGCTGCTCGTCGACGACCCCGACGCCATCGTCGCCGCCCATCAGGCGTTCTTCGCCGCGGGAGCGCAGGTGGCGACCACCGCGTCGTACCAGGCCCCGCTGTCGCTGATTGCGGTGAGCGTACGGCTGGCCGAACAGGCGCGCGGCCAGTGCCCAGCCGATAGCGACCGGTGGCTGGCGGGGTCAGTCGGCCCCTACGGCGCGTCCCTGGCCGACGGCTCGGAGTACCGAGGGGACTACGGGTTGTCGGTCGGCGAGCTGCGGGCCTGGCACCGACCCCGCATCGCTGCCCTGATCGACGCCGGCGCCGACGTGCTGGCCTGCGAGACGATTCCCTGTCTGGCCGAGGCGGAGGCGCTGCTGCTCGAGCTGGCCGGCACCGGCATACCCTGCTGGCTCTCCCTGACCTGCGCTGGGGAGCGCACTCGGGCAGGCGAGCCGGCGTACGAGGGATTCGCCATGGCAGCAGATGTCGGCGAGGTGGTCGCCGTGGGAGTGAACTGCCTGGACCCAGCCGACGTGCCACAACTGCTGGTTGCGGCGGGCGCGTCCAGTGGCAAGCCGGGTGTGGCCTATCCCAACCGGGGGGAGAGTTGGGACGCGGAGCGGCGGACCTGGACCGGCCCCAACCGCTTTCGAGCCACTGATGCGATCGGATGGGTGGCGGCAGGTGCCCGGCTGATCGGTGGCTGCTGCCGGGTCGGGCCAGCCGACATCGCCGCAATGCGAGCGGCGCTGGACAGCTAGCGAAACTCAGGCCGAAGCCTGCTGCTCGGCCATCCAGGCGTTCACCCGGCGCTCTGCCTCCTCATCCGAGACATCCTCCACCCGGGTCATGATGGCCCACCGGTGTCCGAACGGGTCGAGCAGCGAGCCGAAGCGATCTCCGGTGACGAAGGTGGACGGCTCCTCGAACGGGGTGGCGCCCGCCTCCACAGCCGACTGCCAGATGGTGTCGACATCCTCGCAGTACAGCGCGTACGAGTGGTTGACCGTGCCGGTGCCGTCCGGCGCGACCAGGTTCATCTCTGGATGCGGGTCGCTCAGCTGCAGCCGGCCGTACTCGAACTGCAGCTCTGCGTGGCCCACAGTGCCGTCCGGCATATCGGTGCGGCCGACCAGGGTCGCCCCGAAGACACTCGTGTAGAAGTCGATGGCCCGGGCGGCGCCGTCGACGACGAGGTAAGGCGTCAGCGAGGTGAACCCGGGAGGCGGGTTCTGCGGTTTGCTCTGCGAATCCATGTACGCGATCGTGCCAGGTGCATCCGACATCTGCGTGCGGGGATAGTGGCATGATCAGAAGATGGCGGCTGAGCCTCGGATGATCGCGCTGGGCTTCGGCAAGTTCGCCCGATCGGACCGAATCTTCGCGATGGAACCCCTGCTGGGCGCCGATCGTGGTGACGGTCGCCGCACTCGGGTGTGGGTCGAGGGGGTCACCGACCCGATCATCGCCTCCCGCACGGAGCAGACGATCCTGCGCGACATGGGGCAGGAGGCCGCCGTGAACGCGCCGCTCGTCGACGAGGCGCTGGATCTCGCCAAGCGGCTGGCCGCGGCCGCCGAGGCAGGCCGGGTCGACCTGGGCGATCTCGGTCGCCGGGCTCGCCGGCTGCTCGCCTCCACGACCTCTCGTGAGGAGCCCACCCTCCTTTAGCCGCGCAGGCTAGGGCCTGCTGCCGGGATCGTAGACATAGGGCGTCGTCGTGGTGACCGCTACCAGGCCCAGCCGTTGCAGGATCGGCCTGCTGTCCTCGGACGCGTCGACCTGAAGCAAGCTGAAGCCACGTGCTTGGGCGAGCCTGGCCCGGTAGGCGACGAGGGCCCGGTAGATCCCGCGCCGACGCCACGGTGGCAAGGTCGAGCCACCCCACAGCGTGGCGAACTCCGTGCCCGCGATGTAGCGGATCCAGCCTGCGCTGACCACCTCATCGCCGGCCTCTGCGACGAGAATGGTCAGCGCCGTAGCGTCGGCAGCGAGCTCGGCCGCCAGGCCGTCGACCAGCCAGGTACGGTCCTCGCGCCAGACCGCCTCCTCCATCCGCGCGATCCGCTCCAAGTCAGGCCGGGTGGACACCTCCCGAAGCTGTACCTCAGCTGGGGGCGGGGACGGCTCGGCCGCGATCGGCGCTACCCGGCCGATCAGCACGGTCTCCTGCTCCTGCGGCTCGAAGCCGTGCGCGACGAGACGCTCCGCGAGGTCTGACGGCTGGTCGTGACCGTGCAGCTTCCATTCCACCACCTGGCCGCGCTGCCGAAACAGGTCGCGCTGGCGCGCGATCAGCGTGTCGAGTTGGGCGCCTGTCAGTCCGCCGAGGTCGCGGTAGGTGAGAAACCCGCCCCGGTCGAGGCCGGTCATGCGTACCAGCGGGCCGTCGTACTCGACGGTGCTGCCTTCCGGGAGCGGATCGGGGATGTAGGCACGTAACTGCGCGTCGTACAGCTCGCGCAGCGCCGCCACGTCGAGTTCCGTCACCCGCGCCAGCCTAGGCCCGGCCAGAATGGCGGGATGTTCAACGGGTTCTCCACCGAGCAGGTTGATGTCGGCGAGGCGTCGATCTTCGTGCGCCATGCCGGGGAGGGCCCGCCCGTGCTGCTGCTGCACGGCCACCCGCGGACCTCGGCCACCTGGCATCGCGTCGCCCCACGCCTGGTGAAGCGCGGGTTCACCGTCATCTGCCCGGACTTACGCGGTTACGGCAGATCCACCGGCCCCGCGGCCGCGGCTGACCACACTGCGCACTCCAAGCGGGCCGTGGCCGGCGACCTGACCCGGCTGATGCAGCATCTCGGACACGAACAGTTCGCGCTCGCGGGGCACGACCGCGGCAGCTATGTCGCACTGCGTCTCGCCCTCGATCACCCCGCCCTGGTGACGCGGCTGGCGCTGCTGGACTGCATCCCGATCAGTGAGCATCTGGCGCGCGCCGATGCCAAGTTCGCCACCCGGTGGTGGCACTGGTTCTTCTTCGCCCAGCCCAAGATTCCCGAGCGGGTGATCAACGCCGATCCCGACTCCTGGTACCGCGGAGACCCGAGGGCGATGGGGAAGGAGAACTACGCCGAGTTCCGGGAGGCGACGCGCAAGCCGGCGGTCGTCCGCGCCATGTTGGAGGACTACCGCGCGGGGCTGACCATCGACCGCCGGGACGAGGAAGCAGACCGGGCCGCGGGCAACCACATCACCTGCCCCCTGCTGGTGCTCTGGTCGATCTGGGACGACCTGGAGGAGCTCTACGGCAATCCGCTGGACATTTGGGCCGACTGGGCTGTCGACGTCCGCGGGCACGGCATCGACTCGGGGCACCACATGGCGGAGGAGGCACCGGATGCCCTGGCCGGGGCACTCGGGAAGTTCTTCTCAATGAGCAAGGGGGACGACCCCTTGAACCCCCACGGAGTGCAGGGCATCAGTTCCACAGCACCGCCGCACCGCTGAACCGCCCGGCCCGCAGGTCGGCCAGCGCCTGCGGCGCCTCGGCCATCGGATAGGGCACCGTCGTGGCGCGTACGCCCAGCCGCTCGGCCAGTCGCAGGAAGGTCTCGCCGTCGGCCCGGGTGTTGGCGGTCACCGACCGCAGCTGCCGTTCCTGGAACAGGGTCTCCTCGTAATTGAGCGCCGGGATTGCGGAGAGCCAGATGCCGGCCACGGCCAGGGTGGCACCCCGGTCGAGCGCCCGCAGGGCAACCGGCACCAGCTCACCGGCCGGGGCGAAGAGGATCGCGCCGTCCAACGGCTCCGGCGGCATCTCGTCTGCTCGGCCGGCCGACGCCGCGCCAAGATCGAGGGCCAGTCTTCGGTTGCCCTCCCCGCGGGTGAGCACATGGACCCGCAGGCCCTGCGCCACCGCCAGCTGGGCGGTCAGGTGCGCGCTGCCGCCGAAGCCATAGATGCCGAGAGATCCTCCCGGCGGCACCGCGGCACAGACAAAGGCGCGGTAGCCGATGATCCCGGCGCAGAGCAGCGGCGCCGCCTGCTCGTCGCCGATCCCGTCGGGCAGCGGGTACGCGTACGTCTCGTCTGCCAGACAGAAGTCGGCGTACCCGCCGTCGCGGTCCCACCCGGTGAACGTCGGCGACGCGCACAGGTTCTCGGCCCCGCGGCGACAGAATCTGCAACTGCCGTCTGTTGCGCCGAGCCAGGCCACCCCCACCCGCGCTCCGACGGGAAACCGTTCGGCGCCCGAACCGCGCGCTTCCACCCGGCCGACCACCTCGTGCCCTGGAGTCACCCCGGAATGGCGTGGCGGCAGGTCGCCGTCCAGCAGGTGCAGGTCGGTGCGGCACACCCCACAGCAGGTGATCCGTACCAGCACCTGGCCCGGTCCTGGCTCAGGTACGTCCCGTTCGACCCGGCGGAGCTCCCCCGGCCCGCTGACTATGAACGCACGCATGCTTCATTCTTATGTGATCCACAGACCCGGCGGAGCATACTGGGTCATGGACATCACCCAGCTATTGATCACGGCTGGGGCTGTCGTCGGCGTTATCTTGATC
>JBKPNA010000317.1:0-4653 GCA_046765695.1 Actinomycetota bacterium
GCGGAGCTCGTCGGGGACAGCGACAAGGTGAAGGACGGGGTGGGTGCCGGGTGATCGTCGACCATTCTGCTAGCGGGAAGCGCAAGCCACGAACGTTGACTACATCGACCAAGATCGGCAGGCCGAATGAACTTTGAGTACTACTCCAGCCTGGCCCTGGTCGGCGCTGTCGTGGTGTACGTCGTGGCCATGTTCCTGCATGCTGCCGAGTGGGCGGCCGCTCGCCGGGTCGCTACCGAGCCCGCCCTGGCCGAGCCGGAGCTGGTCAGTGTCCGCTCCAGCACCGCTGCCGAGCCGGTGGGCGCGCCGGGATCGGAGAAGGGCCCTGCCGCCGGACAGCATGCTGTCCAACCGTCCGAGTCAACCAAGCCCCCCGCCCCGGGGCAGCACCGAGTCGAGACCTTCGGCCGAATGGGCCTGTCGCTGACCATCCTCGGCTTCCTGCTCAGCGTCACGGCTGTGGTGTTCCGGGGGCTGGCCGCCGGGCGCGCGCCGTGGGGCAACATGTTCGAGTTCACCATCAGTGCGATGGTGTTCATCGTCGCCGCGTATCTGATCATGGTCTGGCGCGCCGGCGTACGCTGGCTCGGCCTGCCGGTCACCCTGCTGGTTGCCGTCGGCAACGGCCTGGCCATCACCGTCTTCTACGTCGCGGTCGCGCCGCTGGTGCCGGCGCTGCACTCGGTGTGGTTCCTGATCCACATCACGGCCGCCGCCATCTCCGGGGCCGCGTTCAACGTTGGCGCGCTGCTCTCCCTGCTGTACCTGATCAAGCAGCGGGCGGAGGACCGCGGCCAGGTCCGCGGCTACCTGGCCGCGCTGCCGACGACCCGCCGGATGGACGTGCTCGCGTACCGGTTCCATGCCTTCGCTTTCCCGCTGTGGACCTTCACGGTGGCCGCCGGCGCGATCTGGGCCGAGTACGCCTGGGGCCGGTTCTGGGGGTGGGATCCCAAGGAGACCTGGGCGCTGGTCACCTGGGTGATCTATGCCTGCTATCTGCACGCGCGCTCCACCGCCGGGTGGCGCGGGAGGCGGGCGGCGGTGATCGCGCTGGTCGGGGTGGCGTCGTTCTGGTTCAACTTCGTCGGCATCAACCTGTTCGTGACTGGGCTGCACTCCTACGCCGGGATCTAGCCATGGGGGAAGCATGGTGGCGCCACGCAGTGATCTACCAGGTCTATCCACGCAGCTTCGCGGACGGGAACGGCGACGGGGACGGTGACCTGGCGGGCCTGCGGGCCCGGCTGCCGTACCTCGTCGACCTCGGGGTGGACGGCATCTGGATGTCGCCCTGGTATCCCTCACCAATGGCCGACGGCGGTTACGACGTCAGCGACTTCACCGGCATCCACCCGATGTTCGGCACGCTGGCAGAGGCCGACGCGCTGCTGGCGGAGGTCAAGGCCGCGGGCTTGCGTTTCATCGTCGACCTGGTCGCCAACCACACGTCCGACCAGCATCCGTGGTTCCAGGCAGCCCTGCGGGCCGGCCCCGGGTCGCCGGAACGAGCACGCTATATCTTCCGGGACGGCAAGGGCGATAACGGAGACGAGCCGCCGAACAACTGGATCAGCTGCTTCGGCGGCCCGGCGTGGGAGCGCGTGACGGAGTCCGACGGCCGGCCGGGCCAGTGGTACATGCACATGTTCGCGCGTGAGCAGCCTGATCTCGACTGGACGAACCCCGATGTTCTGGAGTCCTTCGACGACATCCTGCGGTTCTGGTTAGACCGCGGGGTTGACGGACTGAGGGTGGATGCCGCCCCTGCGCTGGGCAAGGCGCCGGGACTGCCGGATGCCGACTACGGCGGCGACCTGCGGTTCGTCACCCTGGAATGGGTCGGCAACCCGCACTGGGACGTGGAGGAGGTGCACGACATCTTCCGCCGGTGGCGTGCGGTGGCCGAGGAGTACGGCCGCGACCGGATCTTCGTGGCGGAGGCCATCGTCAGCAGCGCCGACCGGCTGAACCGGTACCTGCGGCCCGACGAGATGCACAGCGCGTTCAACTTCCATTACCTGAAGGGTCCCTGGGACGCGCGTGCGCTGCGCGAGGTCATCGACGAGACCATGGAAACGCTGGCCGACGTGGGTGCCCCGGCGACGTGGGTGCTCTCCAGCCACGACGAGGTCCGACTCGCCACCCGGTACGGCCGCCCTACGACCTCCTCGGCTCACATCACCGACGGCCAGGGCGAGATCTCGGACCTGGAGCTCGGCACCCGCCGCGCCAGGGCCGCCGCGATGCTGATGCTCGCCCTGCCTGGCTGCGCGTACATCTACCAGGGAGAGGAGCTCGGCCTGCCGCAGGTCGAGGATCTGCCCGACGAGGTGCTGCAGGACCCCGCGTTCCACCGCTCCGGCGGGGAGACGCGGGGCCGGGATGGCTGCCGGGTGCCGTTGCCGTGGAGCGGCTCCAAGCCGCCGTTCGGGTTCTCCCCGCCGGGGGTGACGCCGTGGCTGCCCCAGCCTGAGCAGTGGGCATCGCTGACCGTGGAGGCGCAGGCAGCCGATCCGGACTCGACCTTGTCGTTGTACCGGGACGCGCTGCGGCTCCGGCGCGACGTCCCGGGGTTTCTCAGCGAGGACTTCTTCTGGCGTTCGGCACCGGACGGGGTGATCGACTTCGAACGTGGCGACCGGGTCCGGTGCGTGGTCAACCTGGCGGCGGAACCGTACGATCTCGGCCCCGACCCAGAGGTGCTGCTGTCCAGCATCCCGCTGCCGGATGGGAAGCTGCCTACCGACGCGGCGGCCTGGCTCGCGCCACACAGGTGATCTGGGCCCCCGGCCCCCGCGTTTCACGTCATGTGACGGCCAAAACGTGTCCAACACCCACTTCAGACACTCTTTAGACGTCATGTGACGGGAAACGCGACCGGAGAGAGGAGCGAAACGGAGATGGACTACGAGGGCGCCAAGGAGAAGCTGCTCTGGAACTGGACGAAGCCCGAACCCGATGCGTCGGAGGTCTACACCGACGACGCGCTGGTGGAATTTCCGCAGTCCGGTGAGCGATTCCGGGGCAAGGAGAACTTCAGCGTCTGGCGCGGCCAGTACCCAGCCGAGTTCATCGAGTTCGAGCTGCGTTCGCTGCGAGGCGAGGGCGACACCTGGGTTGGCGAGCTGCAGGTCCGCTACGAGGAGGGCGGTGTCCCGCTGCCGAGCGTGGTGATCCTGCACTTTCGTGGCGACCTGATCGACCGCGAGACGATCTATGCGGCCGAGTCATTCCCGCCATCCCCGGACCGCGCACAGTACGCGGAGCATTCGCCACTGGACTCCACGCCGGGACTGCCCGTTCGGGTTCGCGCCGGCTGAGGCGGCGACGGCACTCCGGACTCACGCCAGGCCGCGCGGTGACCTTCCCTGTCAAGACTGGACCTGGCCGGAGACCGGCCAGGCACCTGAAATCTAAGCCAGATCCGCCCCAAGGAGAATCCCTTGTCTCAAGATGGGAAATATGGGATAGAAGAACTGGTCCGTGCTATCGACGCTGCGGCCGACCCGGAGGCGGCCCGCGTCCTGACTCGGTACTTCAAGGTCGGGCCCGGCGACTACGGCGAAGGGGACACCTTCATCGGAGTGAAGCTGAGTCAGCTGCGACCGCTGGCGGCTCCATATGCCATCGAGGTGTTCGAGCCGTCGTTGTGGCTGCCGCTCCTGTACAGCCCGGTGCACGAGCACCGGCTGTGCGCCTTGGTGGTGATGAGCGAGCGGGCCCGCCGCAATGCCGGTCGGCAGGGAGACCCGGAGGAGCTCGAGCTGATCTACCGGACGTACCTGGACAACACGGCGTACGTGAACAACTGGGACCTGGTGGACATCAGCAGCAAGCCGATCGTCGGTGGTTATCTGCAACACCGCGACCGGTCCCCGCTGTACGCGCTGGCCCGTTCCGATTCGCTCTGGGAGCGCCGGATCGCCATGGTCGGCAGCCAGTGGTTCCTGAAGGTCGGGGAGACCGACGACCTGTACCGGCTGGCCGAGATGCTGCTCGGTGACCGGCACGACTTGATGCACAAGGCAGTCGGCTGGTCACTCCGAGAGGCCGGCAAGAAGGACCCGGATGCCCTTCGCGCGTTCCTGACCACACACATTTCGAGGATGCCCCGCACCGCCCTGCGGTACGCCATCGAGAAGTTCGACGCTGAGGAGCGACGGGCATTCCTCCAGCTGCGTTGATCACCACCCCGCTCTGATTCATGGATCTGCACCCTCTTCTTCGATCTGCACCGCTTGCAACCGGTGCAGATCGACGTAAACGGTGCAGATCGTGGCGTCAGCTGGGACGTGTCGGAGACGGCTCGGGACGCTGGCGCCGTCGGGTGCCCGGTGACATCACCGTGGACAGGTCCGGCGCGGTCAGGAAATGCCGGTGCTCAGCGGCAAAGGTCGCCAGGATGCCCTTCTTGTTCCGGGTCCGCAACGGCGGCGGGATGTCATGGAACTTCTCGTTGAACGAGATCGCGGCCTCGGTCGCCCGATCCTTGAAGCTGCGCAAGCTGCTGAGCTCCATCTGCAGCATCTCCGCCACCGCCGACATGTCGCCAGCCGCGTCCCGCAGCGCCCGCCAGATCCGGACCCATGCGGGGTCGGCCAGCAGGTTGTCGATCAAGTGGGCCCAGTGCAGCCGGCGCTGCCACATCAC
>JBKPNA010000318.1:0-5453 GCA_046765695.1 Actinomycetota bacterium
CCCGCAACGTGATCCAGGAGTCCTGGCGTCAGGTCGACGTCGAGCTCAACCGGCGCTACGAGCTGATCCCCAACCTCGTCGAGACCGTACGGGCGTATGCGGCCCACGAGCGCAACACCCTGGAAGACATCACCCGGCTGCGCAGCCAGGCCCAGCAGCTCTCCCAGTCGGAGGGCGCGCTGCCCAGCCAGCAGCGGGCCGAGGTCGAGGAGGCATTGTCCGGGGCGGTGCGCAACCTGATCGTCAGCGTCGAGGCGTACCCGGACCTGAAGAGCAACACCAACTTCCTGGAGCTGCAGCGCCAGCTCGCCGAGACCGAGGACCGCATCGCCAACGGCCGGCGCTACTACAACGCGAATGTGCGGGTCTACAACACCAAGGTCGAGTCGGTCCCGACCAACATCATCGCCAGCATCTTCAAGTTCCAGAAGGCCACGTACTTCGAGGTGAACGACCCGGCCGTACGCCAGGCGCCGAATGTCAGTTTCGGCGAGATCGCCTACCGCGGTGACCAGCCTGGCGGCTCTGGCCAGGGTCAGCTGCCACCGCAGGCTTCCGCGCCGCCGGTGCAGTACGGCCAGCCCAGCGACGACTCGCTGCCGAACCCGCAGGAGTACCAGCAGCAGCCGTCCCCGTACCAGCAGCAGCCGCCGCAGCAGTATCAGCAACCGCCGCAGAATCCCGGCGGCTACCAGCCACCGCAGACCTGAGCGCTGACGTCACGACCTCCCTTGAGAGGGTGGCCTTGTGACGGAGATGACCTACACCCAGCTCGGCCCGTCGGGGCTGACCGTGTCCACCGTTGGCCTGGGCTGCAACAACTTCGGGGCTCGGATGGCCGACGAGGACGTACCCAAAGTGGTCGCGGCAGCGATCGACACGGGCATCACCCTGTTCGACACCGCCGACGTCTACGGCAACGCCGGTGGTTCCGAGACGCTCCTCGGTGAGGCCCTCGGCGCCCGACGGGCAGAGGTGGTCATTGCAACCAAGTTCGGCGGCGACATGCGTGGTGCCAACGGTCCGGACTGGGGCGTACGCGGATCCCGGCGCTACATCCGGATCGCAGTGGAAGCCAGCCTGCGGCGGCTCAACACGGACTGGATCGACCTGTACCAGCTGCACAACCCTGATCCGAACACCCCGATCGAGGAGACGCTGGCTGCGCTGGACGAGCTGGTGACCGAGGGCAAGGTTCGCTACCTGGGCTCGTCCAACCTGTCGGGTTGGCAGGTGGTTGACGCCGACTGGATCGCAGGTTCGTCAGGCGGCGAAGGCTTCGTGTCGGCCCAGAACGAGTACTCCTGGCTGAACCGGGGGATAGAGGCCGAATTGATCCCGGCGCTGGAGCACACCGGGCAGAGCCTGCTGCCGTACTTCCCGCTGGCTCGCGGCCTGCTGACCGGCAAGTACCGGCGCGGTGAGGCCGCGCCCACCGGCAGCCGGCTGGCCCGCCAGGAGGGGTCGTTGCAGGACGCCGACTTCGACACGATCGAGGCGATTGAGCGATTCGCTCAGGACCGGGGAGTGACGATGCTGCACGTCGCCATCGGCGCGCTGGCCGCAATGCCGACGGTCGCCTCCGTGATCGCCGGTGCCACGTCGGTGGAGCAGGTGCAGCAGAACGTCACCGCAGGTCTGTGGACGCCGAGCGCGGAGGACCTGGCGGAGCTGCAGCGGCTGACGTCCTAGCCGCTGTCCCCGGTCTTTCTCAGGAAACCGGTCACAAACGACAAGGATCTGGCCGGATCTCTTGTCGTTTGTGACCGGTTTCCGAGGACTAGTGAGTGGCCGGTTTCGGAGGACTAGTGAGTGGCCGCGGCCTCGGTGCGGGCGCGCCGCCGATGCAGCAAGAACTCGACCGCCATGGGAATCAGCGAGACGGCCACGATCAGGATCAGCACGGCTTCGATGTTGTGCCGGATGAACGGGACGTTGCCGAGGTAGAAGCCCGAGATGGTCACGCTGCACGCCCACAGGATGGCGCCGATCGCGCTGTAGGCGATGAACTTGCGGAAGTCCATCCGCCCGACCCCGGCCACCAGGGTGATGAAGGTCCGGACCAGCGGCACGAACCGGGCCAGGATCAGGGCTCGGTTGCCGTAGCGCTCGAAGAAGTCGTGGGTCTTCGCGACGTACTTCGGGTTCAGGATCTTGCCGACCAGCCCGCTCCGCGGCCGGAACAGCGGGGGCCCGATCAGCCGCCCGATCCAGTAGCCGGAGACGTTGCCCGCAATGGCCGCCAGGGTCAGCACCACGCAGACAAAGAACAGCGAGTGGTGGATCGCCCCGATTCCCACGAACAGGCCAACCGTGAAGAGCAACGAGTCCCCCGGCAGGATCGCGAACAGCCCGCATTCGGCGAAGACGATGAATGCCACGCCCCACAGCGCGTACGGACCGAAGAAGTGGATCAGGTACTCCGGGTCCATCCACGTAGGCAGCAGCAGCGAAATCACGAGGGCAAACGGTACCGTCGCAGTCTGTGAGTCTGCTAAGCGACGATGAGCTGGCCCGGGCGGCCGGCGCCGGTGTCGGGCCTCATCCGCAGCCCTGGCCGGACGATCCGCGGCTGGACCCCGAGCTGCTCGCCTCCGGCGACACCCGCAACGTGATCGACCGCTACCGCTATTGGACGGTACGGGCGATTGTCGCCGATCTCGAGCAACGCCGGCATCCGTTGCGGGTGGCGATCCAGAACTGGGAGCACGACTTCAACATCGGCTCGATCGTCCGGACGGCGAACGCCTTCAATGTCAGCGGCGTGCATATTCTCGGCCGCCACCGCTGGAACCGCCGGGGCGCCATGGTCACCGATCGCTACCTCACGATCTCCCACCACGCCGACGTCCGGGACTTCGCTGGCTGGCTGGCCGCGCATGCCTACGTCGCGGTCGGCGTGGACAACCTGCCCGGGGCGGTCCCGCTGGAGACGGCCGAACTCCCCGAACGCGTCTGCCTGGTCTTCGGCTCCGAGGGCCCAGGCCTGAGCCAGGACCTGGCGGCCGTCTGCCGTCAGCTTGTCGCGATCACCCAGTACGGGTCGACCCGGTCTCTCAACGCCGGCGCCGCAGCGGCCATCGCCATGTACCACTGGGCCCTCCGCTGGGCCGCGTACGCGCCGACGCCGGACTCTCTCTCGCGTTTGCCGTCTCAAGATGGCTAATGAGGGCCCGAGAGGGCGTCCGGACCCTCGTTAGCCATCTTGAGACGGGAAACGTCGGGGCGAGAACGCGCTGGTTTGGTGGGAAGACCCGCCACCCCCATACTGGTATCCCACTGGTCTGGCGACACCGTTGTCAGCCAACGAGGAGACACCGCAGATGCACCATCACAACGGCAGCCGTACGCCCGGCGCCGCGACACTCGACCGACCCGCCACCTCACTCGACCGACCCGCCGCCGCACCGGTCGCGTGGGCCCGGTCCCCGCGCACCACCAAGCGGGCGCAGGTCCGCGGCGTCCTGGAACAGCTGATCGGCAGTGAGCTCCACCCCGGCGACGCCATCCCCTCGGAGCGAGTGCTGGTTACCCGGCTCGGCGTCAGCCGGGTGACCGTACGCCAGGCCATCGCCGACCTGGTGCTGGCCGGCGCGCTGGAACGGGTGCACGGCAAGGGCACCTACGTGACCGGGCCGCAGGTGGACTCCTGGCTGCACCTCACCTCCTTCTCCCGCGAGATGCGTGACCGCGGTCTGGTGCCCGCTACCGTCGTGCTCGCGGCGAGCGAGCAGCCCGCCGACGACGACATCGCATACGCGCTGCGGATCCGCCCCGGGCGGCCGGTGATTCGCGTCGAGCGGCTACGCACCGCGGACGGCACGCCGATGGCGTACGAGGTGGGGCACTATCCCTCGACGCTGTTCCCGGGACTGCTGCAGCGCGAGCTGGGCTCGCTGTACGACGTGTTCGCCAGCGACTACGGCGTGGTGGTCACCAGTGGGGAGCAGACCGTACGCGCCGAGTCCGCCGACGCCCACCAGGCTCGGATCCTGGGCATCGCCAAGCGGGCGCCGCTGCTGGTGCAGGAGCGGATCACCCATGCGGGGGACCGGGTGATCGAGCTGTCCACCTCCTGGTACCGCGCTGACCGCTACCGGATCCACATGGCGATCACCCCGCGAGGCGCGCAGCAGACCTGACAGCCCCCCCGTGAGGCAGGATGGCTGGGTGAGCCTGACCCCGATCACCGAGCTCCTCGTGCCGTACGACTCCGGCCCGCTGACTGAGAAGGTCGCCCGTCGCAGGGCCCTGGTCCGATCCCGGATGATCAGCCTGCTGATCACCGTCGCGGTGCTGGCCGGGGTCTACCTGTGGCAGCGGGACCAGCTGCGGGGCGCCGGCTTCCTCATCGCGTACGGGATTGTGCTGGCCGTCCCGCTGGTCTGGCTGATCGTCGTCTCGATCATGTACCTCCGGGCCCGCGGGGCGCTCCGAGGCGTGCGCGAGGGTGTGGCGATCCGGATGGGCCCGCCTGGAATCCAGGTTGCCGAACTCGCCGCGCCGTGGTCGCAGGTTTCCTCGGTGGCGGCCGTCAAACCGGGCGTGGGCAAGGGTCCGGTGCTGCGGCTGAGCCTGGTCGACGGTCGGCAGTCCGCGGTGCCATTCGAGCAGGTCACGGTGTTTCCGGCCTCCCTGGACAGCGCCGTTCGCGCGTTCTCGGCCAGCCGGCACGGGGTCGACCTGTCGGCGCTGGACAACTGACCCAACCGATTACCCTGCAGTCGCCGCTCCCTGCAAGACTTGCCTGAAGCAACGCCCGCGAGAGGAACCCCGCATCATGCCCATCGCCACCCCTGAGGTCTACGCCGAGATGCTGGACGCGGCCAAGAAGGGCTCGTTCGCCTACCCGGCGATCAACGTCAGCTCCTCGCAGACACTGAATGCCGCCCTGCAGGGCTTCGCCGAGGCCAGCTCGGATGGCATCGTGCAGGTCTCCACCGGAGGCAGCGAGTACGCCTCCGGCCCGACGATCAAGAACATGGTCTCCGGTGCGGTGGCCCTGGCGGCGTACGCGCACGAGGTGGCGCAGAACTGCCCGGTCAACATCGCCCTGCACACCGATCACTGCTCCAAGGACAAACTGGACGGCTTCGTGCGCCCGCTGCTGGCACTGTCCACCGAGCGGGTCAAGGGCGGCGGGCTGCCACTGTTCCAGTCCCACATGTGGGACGGCTCCGCTGTGCCTCTGGAGGAGAACCTGTCCATCGCCGAGGAACTGCTCGGGCTCACCTCGGCTGCCAACGTGGTCCTGGAGATCGAGGTCGGCGTGGTCGGCGGCGAGGAGGACGGCGTCGCCAACGAGATCAACGAGAAGCTGTACACCACGGTGGAGGACGGGCTGGCCACCGCCGCCGCGCTCGGGTTGGGTGAGAAGGGCCGCTACCTCGCGGCGCTGACCTTCGGCAACGTGCACGGCGTCTACAAGCCCGGCAACGTCAAGCTGCGCCCGG
>JBKPNA010000319.1:0-4078 GCA_046765695.1 Actinomycetota bacterium
CAGACCCGGTGTTCACCTCGTCGCATCGCTCACTGATGCCACCGCCGACGAGCTTTGCCGCCGGGCAGACGAGGTACGCCGGCCAGGTGACATCGTCGTGGTGTCGGTGCACTGGGGCAGCAACTGGGGCTACGACGTCCCAGTGGAGCAGGTGCGCTTCGCGCACCGCCTGATCGACGGCGGTATCGACGTCGTGCATGGACACTCGTCACACCACCCCCGACCGATCGAGGTCTACTCTGGGAAGTTGATCTTGTACGGCTGCGGTGACCTGGTCGACGACTACGAGGGGATCACCGGCCACGAGCGGTACCGGGATGACCTACGGCTGCTCTACTTCCCGCGGTTGGATCCGGTGTCGGGGCAGTTGACTGAACTTCACCTCGCACCGTTTCAGGCTCGCCGGCTTCAACTGCAACGCACCTCGGAGCGGGACGCAGAGTGGCTCCGTGCCGTGCTGGACGACGTCAGCCGCGGGTTCGGATCTCGCATCGAGCGGGGTGCGCGTGGATTCCTCACGCTTGCCACTGCCGCGCCCTGAGGGCCCAGGACACCGGGCGAGGTTGCGAAATGAAGTCGACACGGCGTACCTCGGCCACCACGATGGCCACCATGCGCCAAGAGGACATCTGGGACGCTGAGACAGCGCAGAACTATGACACCCCGGGTACGGGAATGTTCGCCCGGGAGGTCTTGGACCCAACGGTCGATCGTCTCGTCGAGCTGGCCGGGAATGGCCGAGCGCTGGAGTTCGCGATCGGCACGGGCCGGGTCGCCGTCCCGTTGTCCGAGCGCGGCGTCCGGGTCAGCGGCATCGAGCTGTCCCGGCCCATGATCGACCAGCTACGCAGCAAGGTCGACGAGGAGACCATCCCGGTCGTCCAGGGTGATATGGCCACCGCTACCGCTCCCGGCACGTTCGATCTGGTGTACCTGGTGTTCAACACGATCTCGAACCTGCTGACCCAGTCAGAGCAGGTCGCCTGCTTCCGGAACGCTGCCCGCCACCTGACCCCCGGCGGCCGATTCGTCATCGAGCTCTGGGTGCCCGAGCTGCGTCGCCTGCCGCCGGGACAGCAGGCAGCCGTCTTTCATCTCGAACCCGGCTACATCGGCTTCGACAGCTACGACGTCGTGGACCAGCAGATCGTCTCCCACCATGTCCGATTCGGCGAGGGCCGGGAAGCGCGGATCTACCGCAGCCCTCACCGCTACATCTGGCCGGCTGAGCTGGATCTGATGGGTGAGCTGGCCGGATTCGTCCTGGAAAGCAGGAGTGCCGATTGGCCGGGCGCCGACTTCACCGAGGAGTCGCGGTCCCACGTCTCGGTCTACCGGCTCGTCGAGCCGCAGCGCCAGCCGTGACATCGGCGACCAGGCACGATCTGCACCGTTTCCACTTATCTGCACCGGTTGCAGCCGGTGCAGATCGAAGGAAACGGTGCAGATTCGCACCTAGCCTCAGGGCCTGGCTCTCAGTCTCCGGGCCGCGATCAGCACGCTCAGCGCAACCGTGGTGATCACGACGCCGGCGCCGACCAGCAACCGGCTCGGGCCCCCGCTGCCGGCAAGCGGCCCTCGGATGGTCGCCACCCGCACCGACGGGGTCTGTTCGGCAGCATTCGATGGCCCGTCGGTCTGTGTCGAGCGCGGGTCGGCCGACGGCGTGTCCTCTGATGCCGGCGCCAGGGTGACCGGCACGCAGCTACGAAACGAGTTGTCGTCGGGCAGCCCGCCGGCGATGCACAGGACCTGTCTGCCGATCTGCAGGCCCAGCTCGTTGGCCGTTCCGGTCAGCAGCAGGTCGGCGCGCCCGTCGCCGTTCACGTCCTGAATCGTCACGTCAGCGTGGTTCACGCGTCGTTGCTTCTTGCCCCAGGTCAGGTCGGTCAGCGTCCGAGCGTCGAGGTCCGGAGAGGACAGCAACGCCACGGGTACAGGCTCTTCGGGCGTCGCCTTGGGCGCGCTCGTCCATTTGATGCCGGGCGTGTTGACGGTGTAGAAGGCGGTCAATCCACGGTTGTCGGTGACGACCAGCGTGACACTCGCCGGCTTGTTCTCAGCCAAGGTTGCCGTGGCCTTCTTGCCGGTGAGCACCTGATCGCCGTTGCTGGACTCGACATACCAGTTGTAGGACGCGATCGTGCCGTCCGGGTCCTTGGACGATGATGCGTTGAGGGTGACCTTCGTGCCGGAGCGCACCACCGTGGCTTTGGCCTTGGGCCGGGTGTTGGGGGACTGCTCCTGGTAGGTCGAATAGGTCACCTGCTCGCCGTGGGAGTCGATGTCGGCGCCGTACATGTCGATCGTCCACAGTCCCGGCTCCGGATTCCGGAGCGTGAACACCTCAGAGGCTGGGCCGGCGGAGTGCCCGGCCGGAGCGCTGGCGCGGTCGTACTGATGACCGGATGGTGACGTCAGCGTCGTCTGCACGTCGCTGCCGGGCCAGTGGATCGCAACGGTCGTCAGCTTGGTTCCGCTCTTCACGCTGTAGGTCTTGGACACGTGCTCTCCGTCGTGGATCACGAAGCCGGCAGTGTTCGCATCGTGCAGCACGTCTGCCACCGCGGCGCCGATGGCCGTCTGCCCGGCCGCGGTCGGGTGCAGTTTCCCTGCTGTGGAGGAGACCCACTCGGTGCCACCGGAGCACAGCTCGTGATCGTCGAAGGACGGGTAGGCGTACAGGTAGCCGGCGCGACCGGCCTGCCTCGTGATGATGGCGTTGATCTCGTCGGTCTTCTCGACCACCCAACGCTGGTCAGCCTTCTTGACTCCGTGGCAGCGCCCGCCGGGCAGGAAGGTCCGGTCGGTGCCCGTTGCCGGAAAAAGATGCGGATAACCGACCTGCACCACCTGGGTGTACTCCGCGTCGGAACGAATGCGGCTGAAGATCTGCGCGTAGCTGTGAATGCCGTCCTGCTCCCCCGTGCCATTCAGCACCGCCAACGCGCTGTCCACCGGTTGGTAGGCGTGCTCGTTGTCGCGGCAGGTGATGAAGGGCAGCACATCGTCGTCGTCACGGCACTCACCCAGCGTCTCAACGTAACCGGCGTCGCTGCCGCCGATGGTGTATGTGATCAAGGCAGTGCTCGCGTTCAGGTGATCGAGCTGGGGAGTCTCACCCCAGCTGGAGCGGTCTGCCCTGACCTCGAAGAGGTCTCCAGTCTTCGCACCCTGGCAGGCAAAGAACTGTCGGCCGAAGTCGGTCGATGTCACCACATCAGCCGAATATGCTCGCGTCGATCGTTGGCAGTCGTTGCCGCTGGTTTGATGCGTGCCCGACTCGTACGGGGTCACGCCGAGGCCGGAGGAGTACGAGTCACCCAGTGCCAGGTAGGTATCCGCGCTGACCGCCTCGGCGCCCGGCCTGCAGTCGGTCTGCACATTGCCCACCCGGCCGATCCGGAGGTTGTCGAGCAGGACCGTGGAGTCGTAGCCGCCGTCACCGGTGTCGAACAAAGAGAAGTAGAGGGAATGACTGCCGGGCGAGAGCGGCGTGGCGGCACTCAGCAGGTCGGTGGCGCCGTCGTACGTGGTGCCGTCCGCGAACTCTGCCGTCATTGTCGCGGCACCTGCCGCATTGACGGTGATCGGGTTCCCCTGCCCGTCGAAGGCGAAGTTGCCCGGAGCGTTGATCTGGTTGCCGGTCACGGTCCAGGTCGACTGGTCGACCTCGGCGAGAAAGGCGTCGTTGTAGGAGCTGCCGACGTACTCGGGAAATTCCTCGGACAGGAAGCGGAAGTCGATGCCCAGCAGGCAGTTGGCCCCGGACGGCACGGTGACATCGACCTTCAGGACAGTCACGTCGTAGATGCCGCTCGACCGCGTCGATGTCTGCCCGTAGTCCCTGCTGCGGTCCCCTTCGTTGTTGGGCAGATAGGCATCCGCGGCCGCCCCTGTGCTGATGATCGCGAAGCTGTCGCCCTCTCGCGGGAAACCGGCGAGGGAGTCGGTCGCGGCCAGCGTGGCTGCGGCTGCCGGTGGCCCCTCGACGTACGAGGCGCCAGTGATCGCATTGGAGCCGCTGGCGAGCGATTCGGCGAGCTGTTGCGCAGAGGGATCGGTGATCGCCGCGGAT
>JBKPNA010000320.1:0-4730 GCA_046765695.1 Actinomycetota bacterium
GGGCTGCACCAACTGCCGTTGAAGACGTAGCGCGTGTCGCACTCCATCGTGAAGACGGCAACCGCGTTCGCGTCCCCGGCGTACCAGCTCCAGGGCGGGTTGTAGGTCTGGCAGTGCGTCGACAGTGGCTCCGCGTCGAGCAGGAACCGCGCCGAGTCGAAGGCGTGGATGGCCATGTCCACCAGGAGCGGGTGTGCCATCTGGTCGCGGAACCCACCGAAGTGCGGAGCACGGAAGAAGTCGGTCGTCACCGTCCCGATCGCGCCCAGGTGCGCGGTCATGGATCGCAATGTGGACAGCTGCGGGTTCCACCGGCGGGATTGGCTCACCATGAACAGCTGTCCGGTGACTTCCGCGGCGGCGGCGAGCGAGAGTGCATGGCTGACGTCTTCGGCCGCCGGCTTCTCCCCGAGTACCGGTAGGCCCGCGAAGAGAGCTCCGGTGGTCACCGGATGGTGGGCCTCGGGGACCGTGACGTTGATGAGCGCCTGAGCACCGGTCTCCCGGGCGAGTGCAACGGCGTCGCCCCCGACGGGCAGATCCGGGCGGCCGGCGTCCACGGCTGCGGCCCTGGCGGCGTCCAGGTTCAGGTCGGCGATGCCCACCAGCTCCACGTCCGGCGAAGCGGTGACGGTGCCGAGCCAGTGACGACCCATGCCTCCGGCTCCCACGACAACGACCCGCAGAGGGTCGTCGGCGCTGGCGGAGATGATCCGGAAGCTCACTCGAGCGGTCCGGTGTATCCGTGGCCGTGGAAGAAGTCCTCGGTCTCGTAGCGCAGAAGTGTCGGGTAACTCCGATCCGGCCGGTCGCTCCTGGCCCAGGCGACGCCGTTGGCGATGACCCGGCGCACGTCCTTGTGATGGTAGGTGGGGTAATCCTGGTCGCCGGGCCGGAAGTAGAAGATCTTGCCGTGCCCGCGCCGGAAGGTGCACCCGCTGCGGAAGACCTCGCCACCGGTGAAGGAGCTCAGGAACACGAGTTCGTCCGGGGCGGGGATGTCGAAGAACTCCCCGTACATCTCGTCCTCCTCGATGATCAGGGGATGTGGCACTCCCTTCGCTATCGGGTGCGTGGGATCGACCGTCCACACGAGCTCGCGGTCGTGCTCGGAACGCCAGCGGAGCGTGCACGTGGTTCCCATGAGCTTGGTGAAGATCTTCGACCAGTGCCCCGAGTGCAGGACGACCAGACCCATCCCGGACAGCACGTGCCGGTGAACGCGCTCGACCACCTCGTCGGCGACCTCCGCATGCGCCGCGTGGCCCCACCACGTCAGCACGTCGGTCTGCTCGAGGACCTCCTCTGTCAGACCGTGCTCGGGGTCGTCGAGCGTCGCCGTCCGGACGATGCACGCGTCCCCGAGGTTCTCGGCGATGCCCTCCGCGATGGTCGTATGCATGCCCTGGGGATAGATCGTGGCCACGTGTTCTTCGATCTGCTCGTGGCGGTTCTCCCCCCACACCAGAACCTGGATGGGGCTTCCGTCGGGTGCTGTCACGACTGGTCCTGTCTCATGTGGTGGTGTTGCCGGCGTGAGAGTTCACTTGACCGCTCCGGCGGTCGTTCCCACGGCCACGTACCGCTGGGCCACGACCAGGAGCAGGATGGCCGGGATCGACGCGAGCACCGCGGTCGCCATGACCGCGCTCCAGTCGTTCACATAGGTTCCGATGTACTGGTAGAGGCCGAGCGTCACCGGGCGCACGTCCTCCGTGGTCGTCAGAGTGAGGGCGAACAGGAAGTCGGCCCAGGCGAAGAGGAAGGTGAACAGGGACGCGGTGACGAGCGCGTTCCGACTCATCGGTAGCACGATGGAGACGAAGGCGCGTACGTGTCCCGCGCCGTCGACCCGGGCGGCCTCGATGACCTCCGCCGGGATGTTGCCCATGAAGGCGCGGATGATGAGTATCGCGAACGGGATGCCCCCGGTCGAGTCGGCGAGGATGAGGCCCGGGATCGAGTTGAGCAGGCCCAGGTTGTTGTAGGCCGTATAGAGGGCATTGGCGATCACGATTCCCGGGATCATCTGCGAGAGGAGGATCGCGAAGAGGAAGACGTGCGACAGGCGTACCTTGAAGTGGGCCAGCGCATACGCCGCAGGCGCCGCGATCACCACACTCAAGACGACGGAACCGATGGCGACGGCGAGGCTCGTCGCCAGGTTGCGACCCTGCTGACTCAGGGCGGTGGAGTAACCGCTGAAGCTGACGTGGATCGGCAGCCAGGGCGTGGCGACGGCCGACCCGCCCGGCTGGAGTGAGACATTGATCATCCAGTAGACCGGGAAGAGCATGACGGCGAGGATGGCGATCCCGATCGTCGTGCTGCCCCAACCGGGCTGGGTGCGCCGGCGAGGCCGGCTGGCGAGAGCAGTTGCAGACATCAGGGCCTCACTCGTCCACGGCACGCCGGTTCAGGCGCAGGTAGAAGACGGCGAATATCAGGGAGATCACGATCAGGATGTTGGCGAGCGCCGAACCCTGCCCGAAGTCGAACAGCTGGAAGGACAGGTGGTACGACGCGGTCGCGATCGTCTGCGTCGCGTTGGCCGGGCCGCCGTTGGTCAGGGCGAGGATGATGTCGAGCACCTTGAGCGTGTAGACCACCCCGAGCACGAGGACGACGCTCACGACCGGCCGCAGCAGTGGCCACGTCACGTGCCGGAACGACTTCCAGCCCGTGGCCCCGTCGAGGGATGCCGCCTCGTACAATTCCTGCGGGATGTCCTGCAGACCGCCGTACAGGATCGTCAGGTTGAACGGGATCCCGATCCAGATATTGACCATGATCACAGATATGAGGGCCAACGAGGTGCTCGTGAGCCAGCCGGGATGCCCGGGTGCGATGTGCGTAGCCTCCAGAAAGCGGTTGAGCGCACCGTTGTCCTTGTCGAGGATCCACTTCCACACCGCGCCCGACACGATCAGGGGGATCAGCCACGGCAGCAGGAACAGCGACCGCAGCAATCCGCTCAGCGGGAAGTGCCGCTGGAAGAACACGGCCAGCGCGAGGCCGATGACGAACTGCCCGGCGATCGAGCCGATCGTGAAAAGCCCCGTGTTGATCAACGCCTTGGGGAACAAGGACGACGTTACCACCGCATGGTAGTTGGCCAATCCCACCCATGGCGCTTCGCCGGTGTAGAACGTGGTGGTCGAGTACTTCTCGAACGCCATGACGAAGTTCTTCACGACCGGGTAGCCGAAGAAGGCCACCATGTAGACCGCGGCCGGCGCCAGGAACAGCAGCTGCACCAGCCGCTCCCGGCGCCTGCCCGCCCAGCGCCGCGCCGGGGGCGGGCGCTCGCCGGCCGTGGGAGGAGTGGACGACGAGGGACGGCGTACCGTCCGCGTGTCAGGCGACGCGGGTTCGGCCACCGAGGGCGCCTTGTCCGACAGGGACCTGCGGTCAGCCATTCTGGGCCTGCTGCAGTGCTTGGAGCGGCGGCGCCTGACCGGTGAGCGCAGCCTGGTACCCCGTGTAGATCTTCGTGGCGGCCTTCGGCCAATCCGGGCCGAGTTCGCCGGTCCGGGCCCGCGCGGTGGGGATCTGGTCGACGAAGCCCTTCATGTTGGGGTTCGACGAGGCGAACTTGGCCAACAGCGCCGTCTTCGTGGGGATCGTCTGGTTCTGCTGCGCAAGGCTGAGCTCGTTCTGGTCGCTGTTGAGGCAGGCGACAACCTTGGCGGCCTTGGCCTGCTTGTCCTTGTCCCCGGTCTGCGGGACGGCCCACGTCTCACCACCGAGCGGCGCGACGATCGGCTTGCCCGCGGCCGGCGCGGGGATCTTCACCACGGCATAGTGCAGGCTCTTGTCCGCGTCCAGCACCGGGAACTGCCAGGGGCCGTTGACCATCATCGCCGCCTTGCGGGCCCTGAACTGATCGTTGACGTCAGCCTGCGTCCAGTTCAGCGCCGACTTCGACACCGATTTGTCCGTGTTCATCAGGTCGACCCACAGCTGGACGGCCTGCGCCGTCTGCGGGGTCGCAATGTCCTTCTCGTCTCCGCCGTTCGACCACATGAACGGCAGGAACTGCCAGGTACCCTCGTAGTTCGCCGGTGCCGAGAAGGCGAGCCCGTAGACGCTCCCCGAGGTCAGCTTCTTGGCCGCCGCCCGCAACTGCTCCCACGTCTGCGGAGGGTTCACCCCCGCCTTCGCGAGCATGTCCTTGTTGTAGAACAGCCCGATCGTGTTCGTGATCGGCTGCAGGCCGTAGAGCTTGCCCTGGTAGGTCGACGCGTCCACGACACCCTTCGCGTAGCCGTTGGCATTCAGCCCGAAGGTGTCGAGCGGGGCCAGGGCGCCCGTCTGCGCTATCTGCTGCAGGTCGGGGTTGTCCAGCATGAGTACGTCGGGCAGCGTCCGTGAGGATGCCTGCTGCAGCACCTTCTGGATCAGCGTCGCGCCGGGCACGGATTCACGCGAGATCTTGGCGCCCGCCTGCTGGCCGCAGGCCTCGAGCGCCTTCTGCCAGACCGTCTTGCCCGGATCGTTGTTGTAGTAGTCCAGCACCCGAAGACTGGTGCTTCCGCTGCTGCTCGAGCCCCCACTGCTGCCGCCCCCGCCGCAGGCCGTCAGGGCAAGAGGAATGGCGAGAGCCGATGCGAGCGCGGCTCGTGCACGGCGGGAACGTGTGGGGCGAGTCATGTCTTGTCCTCTCTCGTGGAGGCACCGGCCAGACGGACGGCACCGCTGGGCCGTCCAGGAGGCCCGGAGACACCGTC
>JBKPNA010000321.1:0-2992 GCA_046765695.1 Actinomycetota bacterium
CTGTCCGACTCCGTGGAGTCGACCAGGATGAAGTCCGATCCTTCCTTACTGGAGTCGCGGACCAGATCGAGAAGATCCAGGCACAAGTCGCCGCGTTGACCGAGCAGAACCAGACTCTGACGCGGCAGAGCCAGGCGCTGACGCAGCAGAACCAGGCGCTCCGCACCGAACTGGAGGAGGCTCGGACAGATCCCAAGGAGCACGCCACCGACCAGGCCGTCAGCATTCTCAACCAGGCGCAGCAGCTCGCCGACTCGCTGATCGACGAAGCCATGCAGTCGTCGCGTGACCTGCTGCTGACGGCACGGTCTCAGCAGCGCGATGTCATGGAACAGGCCAAAGCGACTGCAAAGGGAGCCGTCAACCGTGCGACAGCCGTCGCCGAGCACTCAACCAGCCAGGACGCTTCGGTTCAGGACGTCGAATACATCCGAATGTTCGCCAAGGTGGCGCAGGTCCACTTCCAGGCCGTACTGGATGCCCTTGACGAGCAGCTCCACCGGTTCGGCGACGTTCCTGAAATCGTCAGGCGCCATCCAATGGTCGGCTAGAACGTCAGCCCGTCGCCTCCACCCGGTCTATTTCCGCACGCTGCACCCTTTCGTTCGACCGTGCATCCTTTGCAGGGGGTGCAGCGTTTAGTCAAAGGGTGCAGCGTGCAGTGAATGCCTCCGCAAACCCGCCTATTTCGCCTGCACCAACCGTGACCTTTCGCGAATGGCAGCAAAAGACCATTAATTATCCAACAATTGCTGTGAAGGTAGCCGTTTCGCTCGGGGACCAAGATCAGGAGCCCGGAGTGAGAAAGGCGGACTGGCGCGACCGGGGGCGGTACGCATTCGACAATCTAATGGCCAAGGGCACACCGGCACTGGTGGGTTTGCTTGGTCTGGCCTCAGCGATATTGGTCGTCGTCATCGCATCGCTGGCCTGGCTGCTGGCCCCGACCGACGTACGCAGCAACGGCAACTGGCCGGGCGTGCTGTGGCGGGCGCTGCTGCGCACGATGGATCCCGGCACGATGGGCGGCGACGAAGGCAGCACGATCTATCTGTTGCTGATGTTTCTCGTCACCCTTGGCGGCATCTTCCTCGTCAGCGCTCTGATCAGCGTGCTGACGACCGGCCTGGACATCCGGCTTGCCCAGCTCAGCAAGGGCCGATCCCGCGTCATCGAGCACGATCACACCGTGCTGCTCGGCTGGTCCGATCAGGTGTTCATCGTGCTGGATGAACTGGTCAAGGCCAACGAGAGCGTTCGCCGCCCCTGCGTGGCCATCCTCGCCGACCTGGACCGCGTCGAGATGGACGAGATGATCCGCCAGCGGCTGGGCGAAACGGGCAACACCCGCGTGGTCTGCCGCCGCGGCAATCCGCTCAAGTCCTCCGACGTCGACCTGGTCAGCCCGGAGACCGCACGATCGATCGTGGTTCTCGCCCCACCGGTTGCCGACCCGGATGCCGATGTGATCAAGATCCTGCTGTCCTTGGCTGCGCGGACGTGGGGCGAGGTCCGCCCACCTGTCGTTGCAGCCGTCGCCGATTCAGGCAACCTGGCCGCGGCACAGCTCGCGGGTGGGGATGCCGCGCATGTGATCGACGCGGATGACCTCAGCATCCGGCTGCTCGTCCAGTCCCACCGGCAGAGTGGCCTCTACACCGTATGCACCGACCTGCTGGACTTCGACGGCAATGAGCTCTACCTGCAGCCTGATCCGCGCCTTGTCGGCCGGACGTTCGGTGAGTCGCTCGGCGCGTACGTGGAAGGCCTGCCGATCGGCCTCCGGTCAAGCACCGGCGTGGTCCGGCTGAATCCACCGATGGATGTCGAGGTTCAGCCCGACGACGACCTGATCATGCTCGCCGAGGACGATACCAAGATCATCCCGGCGGCCGAGTCGGCACCGATCCACGAAGAAGCCATCACCGCACTCGCGCCGGTCCCGGCCCCGGCGACGCACACCCTGATGCTGGGCTGGAATCATCGTGGGCCGAAGATCGTGAGGCTGCTGGACAGCTTCGCGGAGCCCGGTTCCCGGCTTGTCATCGCCAGTGAGCATGCCGACCCGACCGGTCCGCTGCGGTCCACCTTGCTCAACACGACGGTGGACTTCGTCGACTGCGACCTCAACGATCGCGTGGAGCTGGAGAAGCTGCAGGTCGGAAGCTTCGAACATCTGATCGTGCTGTCCGACGACAGTTACGACCTGCAGCACGCAGACGCCCGCACACTCGTCACGCTGCTCCACCTGCGAGACATGCAGGAGAAGCTGGGTGAGAGCTACTCGATCGTCACCGAGATGAACGATGACGCCAACCGGGAGGTCGCCGAGGTGACCAAGGCAGACGACTTCGTGGTGAGCACGAAGGTGATCAGCCTGTACCTCACCCAGCTCAGCGAGAACCGCCAGCTCGCCGAGGTCTTTGCGACGCTGTTCAGCCCGGAAGGCGCCGAGATCCACCTCAAGCCGGCGCCGCACTACCTGCGACCGGGAACGCCGGCGAACTTCGCCACGGTCATCGAGGCCGCCGGCCGGCGTGGCGAGACGGCGGTCGGCTATCGACTGCACGACGACGTCCGACAGCCGCCGCAGTACGGAATCACCCTGAACCCCGACAAGGGCGCCCTACTCACCCTGGGTGTCGAGGACCAGGTCATCGTGCTGGCCGACACGTGATTGTCCGGGGTCGGGTTGACCGCTCCGACGGCTGACGGGACCGCCCGCCCCCCGTCACCGCAGCCAAGATAGAGTATGGCGGCCGGGTCGGCGGGTAGAGCGAGTCGGTGAGCCGACCGGGGAGGGAGTCGTGAAGACAGACCGCATCGCGCAGCTGCTCCAAGATCCTGGTCCCTTCGCCAGCGTCTACCTCGACGTGAGCCGCGACATGGAGGACGGCAACCGAGTCGTGGAGCTGGCGGCGCGCGCCGCGTGCGACTCGCTCCTCGAGCAGGGCACACCATCGAGTCTCTGCGACGAGATTCGCGACGTACT
>JBKPNA010000322.1:0-4834 GCA_046765695.1 Actinomycetota bacterium
CTCATCGGCTGCGCATGAGCCGGCAGCCGTGACGTCCCGACCTGGCCACCTCGTGCGGTTCACCCCGAAGGACACCCTCGATCGGGTGTTCGAGATCGGCATCCTGCTCAAGGGCCTCAACGGGCTGCTCGAGCTGGTTGGCGGAATCCTGCTGCTGGTGGTGACGCCCGACCAGATCTCCAGCCTCGTTCGCGCGCTGACCCAGCACGAGCTGTCCGAGGACCCCCGGGACTTCATCGCCTCCCGGCTGCTTCACACGGCGAACGGGCTCACCGGCGCCGGTCTGCTCTTCGGCGCCGCATACCTGCTCGTCCACGGCATCGTCAAGGTCGTCCTGGTCATGGCGCTGCTGCGGAACAAGCACTGGGCGTACCCGTGGACGATCGCCGTGCTGATCGCCTTCATCGGCTACCAGGCGTACCGGATCGCGCTGTCGCCCACCATCGGGCTGATCGCACTCACCGTCTTCGACATCGGAATCGTGACCCTCACGTGGCGGGAGTACCGGCGGCTGCGCAGAGCGCGTTAGCTGCGGAAACCGGTCGCAAACGACAGGTTCTTGCCCGGTGGAGCTGCCGAAGTTCAGTAGTGAACGGTGGCGAACTCGCCCACCTGCTCGAAGCCGACCCGTGCGTACGTGGCACGCGCCGCCAGGTTGTAGTCGTTGACGTAGAGCGAGACGGTCGGCGCTATCGTCCGCGCCATCTGGACGACGGCCGCCATCGCCGGGGCGGCCAGGCCGCGGCCGCGGAGCTCGGGTTCCAGCCAGACTCCCTGCACCTGGCAAACCGACGCGGAAACCGACCCGAGGTCAGCTTTGAAGATCACCCGGCGTCCCTCGAAGATGCCGAACGCGCGCCCCGAGGTGATCAGCTGGCGGACATAGAACCGGTAGCCGGCGGAGTTGCCCTGCATGGGCGACACCCCGATCTCCTCGGTGTACATCTTCACCGCCGCATCGGTGTAGGCGTCCCACTGGTCAAGGGTCACCCGACGGACGCGGGGGTCGGGCGCGACCGACGGTGGGCTGGTGATCGCCATCACCGGCTGGTGCGGCCGGACGTTCCGGGTCTCGGCCCAAGCGCCACCCCAGCGGTCGGCCAGCCGGCGCCAGAGGGACAGCGCCACCGCGGAGGGGCCGATGATGGAGGCGCACATCCGCTGGGCGCCCGCAAACTCCGCCCATGCCTCGATGGCGTCCTCGTCCGCGTTGACCGGCACGAGGTTCGATCCGGCATGACATAGGGCCCGAAGCGCGCCGTCGCGCTCGTAACCCCAGACGGGACAGCCGAGGCTCGCCTGTTCGAGCCCGGCCGACCGCACCCGCGAGGCCACGAAGACGTTCTCCACGGGCCTGCTCGACAGGATGCGGATGGCGGCCGGCAGATCGGCCCGGGTGAGTACGCGCACCGGGCCCCGACCAACCGCGGCTCGCTCCGCCCTGGTCGCCACCATGGTCAGCGCACGCTCACCTCTGGTGCCCCCGCACCCACCGGCATGGAATCGGCGAGCCGCATGGCCTCCTCGATCAGGGTCTCCACGATCTCGCTCTCCCGCACCGTCTTGATCACCTCGCCGCGGACGAATATCTGCCCTTTGCCGTTGCCCGAAGCCACCCCCAGGTCGGCTTCCCGGGCCTCACCGGGACCGTTCACCACGCAGCCCATCACCGCAACGCGCAGCGGCACCTCGAGCCCCTCCAGCCCCGCGGTCACCTCGTCCGCCAGCTTGTAGACGTCCACCTGAGCCCGTCCGCAGGACGGACAGGACACGATCTCCAGGTGCCGCGGCCGCAGGTTCAGCGACTCCAGGATCTTGATGCCTACCTTGACCTCCTCGACCGGTGGGGCCGAGAGGGAGACCCGGATGGTGTCACCGATCCCCTTCGACAGCAGCGCCCCGAACGCCACGGCCGACTTGATCGTGCCCTGGAAAGCGGGTCCGGCCTCGGTGACGCCCAGGTGCAGCGGGTAGTCGCAGGCCTCGCTGAGCATCTCGTACGCGCGGATCATGACGACCGGGTCGCTGTGCTTGACGCTGATCTTGAAGTCACGGAAGCCGTGCTCCTCGAACAGGCTTGCCTCCCACAGCGCCGACTCGACCAGGGCCTCAGGGGTCGCCTTGCCGTGCTTGGCCAGCAGCCGCTTGTCGAGCGAGCCGGCGTTGACCCCGATCCGGATCGACGTGCCGTGGTCGGCAGCAGCCGCCGCGATCTCCTTGACCTGGTCGTCGAAGGCGCGGATGTTGCCGGGATTGACCCGTACGCCGGCACAGCCGGCCTCGATCGCGGCGAAGACGTACTTCGGCTGGAAATGGATGTCGGCGATAACCGGGATCTGCGACTTCCTGGCGATCGCCGGCAGCGCGTCCGCATCGTCCTGGCTGGGCACCGCCACCCGGACGATGTCGCAGCCGGTCGCCGTCAGCTCCGCGATCTGCTGCAGTGTGGCGTTGATGTCGGCGGTCAGCGTGGTGGTCATCGACTGCACGCTGATCGGTGCGCCGCCCCCCACGAGAACCTTGCCGACTCTGATCTGACGGGTTGCCCGCCGGGCTGCCAGGGTGGGTGGGGGCAGGGTGGGCAGTCCGAGATCGATGCTCATTCGGTCATAGTCTTTCGGGGTGCGGACGTGCGGTTCCGGTCGGCGCGGCCGGCTCGCCGCTCCAGCGTAGCCGCGCTGGGCGGCGGTGGCTGCCGGTCCCTCGCGAAGTTCGCGAAGCTCACCCAGCCCGAACCTCGTCGAGCACCCGGCGTACGGCGGCCAGGGTGCGGTCGACGTCCGCCTCGGTGGTCCGCCAGTTGGACACCGAAATCCGCAGCACGGCCCGGTCATGCCAGGTGGACGGCGTCATCCAGGCCGTCCCTTCGGCCAGCAGCCGGCGGGCGACCTCGCGCGTTACCTCGTCGGGACCGAACGAGGTACATACCTGGGTGAAGACCACGTCGTTGAGCACCTCGACCCCCTCCATCGCGCTCAGCCCGTCGGCGAAGCGACGGGCTCGGGCGCAGAACCGCTCCACCATCTCGGCAACGCCCTGGCGGCCCAGTGAGCGGAGCGCCGCCCACACGGTGAAGCCCCGGGCACGACGGGAGAACTCCGGCACGGTGTCGAAGGGGTCGGGACGCTCGTCCTGGATCAGGTAGGGGGCACGTTCGCTCATGGCCGCGTGCAACGCCGCGGCGTCCGCCACGATCGCGAGGCCGTTGTCATAGGGCACGTTGAGCGTCTTGTGGGCGTCGGTTGCCCAGGAGTCTGCCCGCTCGACCCCGGCGGTGAGGTCCCGTAGTTGCCGCGAGGCTGCGGCCCACAGGCCGAAGGCGCCGTCCACGTGCACCCAGGCCCCGTAGCGGTGGGCCAGGTCGATCGCATCGGCAAGCGGGTCGAATGCGCCGCTGTGCACATTCCCGGCCTGGAGGCAGACGATCGTGGGGCCTGACTGCGTCCGATCCAGGGCGTCCGCGAGCGCATCCAGCCGCAGACGCCCCTGGTCGTCCGCCGGGATCAGGGTGCTCCGGGCCGGCCCGAGTCCGAGGAACCGGAGCGACATGTCGACGGTGTCGTGCCGCTCCTCACCCACCATCACCCGCACCGGCGGCGCACCGATCAGGCCGTCGGCCTCGACGTTCCAGCCAGCCCGGCGCAGCACCTCGTGGCGCGCTGCAGCGAGACAGGTGAAATTGGCCATCATGCCGCCGGTGACGAAGCCGACGGCCGACCCGGCGGGCAGCCCGAGCAGGTCGATCAACCAGCCGGCCGCGACCCGTTCCGCCCCCGCGGCCGCCGGCGATGAGACCAGCAATCCGGCGTTCTGATCCCACGCCGAGGTGAGCCAGTCCGCGCCCAACGCAGCCGGCAGCACGCCACCGATCACCCACCCGAAGAACCGGCCGGACGGCATGGCCACCAGTCCCGGTTCCGCGCCGGCGATCAGCTGCTCGACCACCTCGAGCGGATCGGTCCCCTGCTCGGCAAGCGATCCGCCGAGCGCCTCCGCCACCAGATCCACATCCGTACGCGCCGCCACCGGCCGGTCGCTCAGCCCGTTCAGGAAGCTCGTCGTCTCGTCGAGCACCCGCTGCAGGATCTTGTCCTCATCCGCCATGTCGCCTCCCTCTGGCACGCTTAGTGGTCACGCCCGGAAGTTCATCGGAGCCTGCGCCGCCCAGGCGGCGCCTCGCCGCGTTCTCCTCAGTCGAGATACGACCCGGTATCCCTCCCTCGTCGGCCTTGCGAGCCATCCACCTGAACGACGCAGGACCCTCGACGAACTTCCGGGCGCAACCACTAGTCTGAGGTCCATCGTCCGGCGTTGGTACCCGGTTTTCAGCCAAATCGGCTGAGCAGAACCGACACCGGTGAGTCTCACTTGCGGCGTTGTGCGGAAAGACGACGCGGAGAACCGCGTTGTGGGAGGCCAGATGTGGCCTTGTGCGGAGAAACGAAGCCCCATGCTGCCGGAGCCGACCACACCTGCGGCCTTATGCGGAGAGGAGCCCGAGAACCACCCCACCCGACGCCACCCGTGGCCTTGTGCGGAAAGACGGAGCCGAGACGGCATGATCGGCGGATGATCCTGGTGGTGGCGGCGGTCATCGTCGACGATCTGGCCGAGCCGACGCGGGTACTCGCTGCTCGCCGTGTCGGACCCGGTGCGCTGGCCGGGCGTTGGGAGTTCCCCGGCGGCAAGGTGGAGCCTGGCGAGGATCCGATCGCCGCCCTGCACAGGGAGCTGGCGGAGGAGCTACAGATCACGGTCGAGCTGGGCGACGAGTTCAGCCCTCCTGGAGGCGGTGCGTGGCCGATCGTGCCCGGACACGAGATGCGGCTGTGGT
>JBKPNA010000323.1:0-4289 GCA_046765695.1 Actinomycetota bacterium
GGTCAGCCTCGGCTATCTGTCCGTGGTGGAACGTGGTCAGAAGGAGGCCTCCAGCGAGTTGCTCGCTGCCATGTGCGCTGCGTTGGATCTGCCGTTGTCGGTGGTGCTCAACCTGGTCAGCGAGAAGCTCGCGCTGATCGAGGCCGCCGCCCATGAGCGGGTCACCGCGTTGCCCCGCGTGCGGGCGATGGCGCAAGCTGCGGCGTAGGGAGCTAACTGGGACGGAGGCGGAGTCCCTGCGGTGTCATCCGGAAACCTGCCTGCTGCAGCGCGTCACTTACCGGCGCGACCCCGAAGACATGGCCGCCGTCGGCGCGTTCCACCGTCACCTTGCCGAGTTGGCCCAGCCGAACCGCCCGGGCCAGCGCGGCCGCGGCCGGAGCCAGCCTGACCGGGTCCTCGGTGAAGGACAGCAGGGTCTTGCCGCCGCGCTCCACGTAGAAGACCAACCCGCCATCGACCAGCACCACGAGCGCTCCCGCCTTCCGGCCCGGACGATGACCCTCGCGCTCGGGCCACGGCAGTGCCGCCCCGTATGGGTTGGCCGGGTCGCATGCGGCCAGTACCAGGGCCTGTGGCTGTTCCGGCTCCCGTTGCTTGGCGCGCAGCCGGTCGACGGCGCCGGTCAGGGCGAACTGCGCGGCGCCCAACCCGTCCACGAAGTACCCTCGCCGGCACTGGCCCGACTCCTCGAGCGAGCTCAGCGCTCGATACGCGGCACCGAAGCCGCCCTCCGGGTTCTCGGTGAGCACGCTGCCGCGGGTCACCACGCCGTAGCGGTCGAGCTGCGCGAAGACATCGGCGGCCAGCCGGCCGGCGGGACTCGGGCTGCCCCGGACCACCAGTGACCAGCGTCCCGCAGTATCTGGTGACGACACCCGGGTGACTCTCGGCGGTCCGATGCCGCCGCCCATCGGTCGCGTCCGATGGGTGCGGACGACCTGACGCCGCGGCTGCCGGTGCGCTCCGCCGCTGACCCGGGCGCGGACGGGGGCAAACGTGTCGCCCGTGACCAGACCGGCCCAGACCAGGTCCCAAAGGGCCTTGACGTACTCCGCGCGGTCGGTCACCCGGACCGCGGTCGGCAGTAGGGCGTCGAAGAAGTAGGCGCCGCCGCCAGCGAGCGCAGCCAGGAGTTCCTGGCCGCGCCACGAGGCGGGCTCGACCTGTCCGGAATGCGGCTCCTGGCCGGCGACATACCAGCGGACCCAGCCGTCGTTCTCGCCGATCGCGCCGTCGCCGACCCAGCCGATCTCGCCGGCCGAGGTCAGCTCGTCCAGCATGGCGGGGCCGTAGTCGGCCACCCGGGCCGGCAGGACTACCGACTCGACCGCACTGGCCGGCACTGCGTAGCCGGAGAGCTGCTCAATTGCCGACAGCACGGCGTCGACCCCTCGGGCCGGATCCTCCAGTCCCTGCCACTCGGCAAGGAAGCGGGCGTACGCCACCTGCTCGACCGGCTCCACGCCCTGCCGCAGCAGGCCAAGTGTCCGCCGTTTGATCAGCGCCAGCACCGAGGCATGGCAGTACTGCGTCCGTTCCCGGCCGGCCCCGCCGGGAAGATCGACGAACGACCCGGCGACCAGGGTGCCCGGACCGACGAGTGCCTGGCAGGCTGCCTCGACGACCGCCCGGCCCAGCCCGTACCGCTCCGCCACGCTGCTGGCGACGAACGGTCCGTGCGTACGCGCCCAGCGCAGCACCAGGTCGTCGATGGGATGAGCGGCTGGCTCGCTGAACGATGCCGCCACACCAGGCGGCACCGGGATGCCCAAGCCGTCCCGCAGCCGCGGCACATCCTCGGCCACGGCAACCATCTCGCGGCCGGCGATCCTGACCTCCACGACGCGGCGGTCGTCCACCAACGACCGGACGGCGGCCCGCACGTCCAGGTCCGGCGCGCTGCGATCAGCCAGCTCAGAGAAGGTGAACGGCCCGGCGGTCCGGATCAGATCGAACAACTGTTCCGGCCCGGTTGCCCGCCGGTCCTCGCTCAGTCCCTGGAGGTCCGCCTCGGTTGCCGCGATGACGCCGGCATCCAGCAGCTGTTTCAGGCCGTCCCTGCCGAGCAGCTCGGCCAGCAACGAGGCGTCCAGCGACAGGGCGGCGGCCTTCTTCTCCGCCAGCGGCACGTCACCCTCGTAGACGAACGCGCCGACGTAGCCGAACAGCAACGACCGGGCGAACGGTGACGGCTCAGCCGTCTCCACCTCGACCAGCCGGATCGAGCGGGCAGCGATCTGCCGTTGTACCGCCAGCAGCCCCTCCAGGTCGAACACGTCGGTCAGGCACTCGCGCATGGTCTCCAGCACGATCGGGAACTCCGGGTACCGGGCCGCCACCGTCAGCAGCTGGGCGGATCGCATCCGCTGCTGCCAGAGCGGCGATCGCGCCTTCGGGTCCCGGCGGGGCAGCAGCAGGGCGCGGGCCGCGCTCTCCCGGAACCGGGACGCGAACAGAGCCGATCCGCTCACCTCCTCGGTGACCACCGAATCGATCAGGTCGGGATCGCAGACGATCAGCTCCGCACTCGGCGCGGCCGACTCGGTGTCCGGAATGCGCAGCACCATGCCGTCGTTGGTCGCGGTCGCCTGCACCTCCATGCCGTAACGTTCCCGGGCTGCCCGTTCCACGACGAGCGCCCAGGGGGCCAGCACGGCCATGCCCAACCCGCAGTGCACACAGACCCGCCAGTCGCCGAGCTCGTCCCGGAACCGCTCCACCACGATCGCCTGGTCGGTTGGCAGGGCGCCCGTAGCCGCCTGCTGCTCGGCAAGGTATGACACCAGGTTGCGAGCCGCGAACTCATCGAGCCCGGCGCCGGCGAGCCGCATGGTGGCGCGCTCCGGTGGCAGGGCGCCGATCTCCCGGACGAACCGGCCGTGCGCCCGCCCCAGCTCCAGCGGCCGGGCGGGCGCGTCGCCCTTCCAGAACGGCAGCCGGCCCGGGCTGCCCGGCGCGGGCGAGACCAGCACCTGGTCGTGGGTGATCTGTTCCACCCGCCAGCTGGTGGTGCCCAGCGTGAACACATCCCCGACCCGGGTTTCGTAGACCATCTCCTCGTCGAGCTCGCCAACCCGCCGGCCCGGCGCATGGCGTCCGGCAGCATTCCCCTCGCCGACCAGAAAGACACCGAACAGCCCCCGATCGGGAATCGTGCCGCCGGAGGTGACGGCCAGCCGCTGGGCTCCCGGACGCGCAGTCAACAGACCGGTGTCACGCTGCCAGACCAGGCGGGGTCGCAGCTCGGCGAAATCCTCGCTGGGGTATCTGCCGCTCAGCATGTCCAGCACCGCCTCGAAGGCGCTGCGCGGCAGCTCACGGTAGTCGCTCGCTCGGCGGACCAAGGCGTACAGCTCGTCTGCCTTCGTCTCCTCGACCGCGACGATCGCCACGATCTGCTGGGCCAGCACGTCCAGCGGATTGCGCAGCTGGGCAATCTCCTCGATGGCACCCTGTCGCATCCGCTCGACGACGACGGCGGACTCGATCAGGTCGCCGCGATGGTCTGGGAAGAACACCCCACGAGAGGTTGCGCCCACCTGGTGGCCGGCTCGACCGACTCGTTGCAGTCCGCTGGCCACCGATGGCGGGGCCTCGACCTGCACCACGACGTCGACCGCTCCCATGTCGATGCCGAGTTCGAGGGAGGAGGTGGCCACGACGCAGGGCAGCCGACCGGACTTCAGATCGTTCTCGATCTGGGCTCGTTGCTCCTTGCTCACCGAGCCGTGGTGGGCCCGGGCGATCACCGGCGAGGTGCTGCCGTCTCGGCCGGTCGAGGCACCGGACTGGGCCATCACCTGGGCCGGCGGGGGGAACTCACCGGTGGGCTCACCCAGCCGGTCGGCCTGGAGCTCGTTGAGGTGCGCGGTGAGCCGCTCGGCCAGCCGGCGGGAGTTGGCGAAGACGATGGTGGAGCGGTGGTCGTTGATCAGGTCGAGGATCCGGTTCTCCACATGTGGCCAGATCGACGGTGGTCGCGGCGGCGGTCGCTCGTCGTCGAGGGTCGGCGCTGTGGTCGGGGTGGATGCGCTGGCGCCGAGGTCGCTCATGTCCTCCACCGGGACGACGATCGACAGATCCCAGGACTTCTCCGCCGGTGGGGCGACGATGCGGACCGGATGCGACCCGCCCAGGTAGGCGGCGACTCGCTCCGGAGGGCGCACCGTTGCCGAAAGGCCGATTCGCTGGATCGGCCGCAACACGCCGTCGGCGTCCGGAGGCTGCGACTCGGCAGCCAGCGCCTCCAGCCGCTCCAGCGACAGGGCCAGGTGAGTGCCACGCTT
>JBKPNA010000324.1:0-4241 GCA_046765695.1 Actinomycetota bacterium
ATCCGATCGCCGCCCTGCACAGGGAGCTGGCGGAGGAGCTACAGATCACGGTCGAGCTGGGCGACGAGTTCAGCCCTCCTGGAGGCGGTGCGTGGCCGATCGTGCCCGGACACGAGATGCGGCTGTGGTTTGCGATCGTCACGTCGGGCAAGCCCAGACCAGTTGTCGGTCATGACCAGCTGCGTTGGCTTTCCGGTGATCGACTGGACCAGGTGGCGTGGCTGCCCGCTGATCGCGCCATCGTCGCTCAGCTGGCCCAAACCCTGCTCACGCCTGAGCGACCGGGGTGATCACCAGCTCGTCGATACGCACGTGCGGCGGCGAGTCGAGTACGAAGCGCACCGCCCCGGCGACGTCGTCAGGGGACAGCATGACTTTCCGGGCCGCTTCATCCGGCACCTCCGGACGCAGGTTGAGGATGTCGGTGTCGACATCTCCTGGGCAGAGATGACAGGCCCGGATGCCCGACGCCGCCTCCTGAGCGTTGAGCGAGGTGCAGATCGCGGCGAGGGCGGTCTTGCTCGCCGTGTAGGCCACGCCGGCGTGCGGGGAGAACCTCCAAGCCGAGTAGGACGACACCACGACGATCTGCCCACCACCGCGGGCGCGCATCCCAGGAAGGACGGCGTCGATGAGCTTGACCACGCCGGTCAGGTTGGTATCGACGATGGCTTCGAACTCCCACATCGACTGGTTCCTCCAGTACCGCTGGGGAGTGTTGACGCCGGCGGCGAGCACCAGATCGCTGACCTCCGGCCAGTCCGCAAGGATCCGCTCGTGGGACCGCCGCACCGCATCGGGATCCCGGGCGTCCAACGGTAGGGTCAGCGGTTCGCCACCGGCCTCGGTCACGAGCTGAGCCGTCTCGGCGAGCGGATCCGCCCGCCGGCCGCTCAGCGCCACTCGACCGACCGACGCTGCCCCGGCCACCGCGGCGGCGCGGCCGATCCCGCTGCCTGCGCCGGTGACCCACAGCACCCGATCGTCAGACTGTGCGCTCACCGCTCGACCGGCCCGTACACGTGCCGGGGCAGCTGAGTGGCAAGCTTGCCGCCACTAACGTCGATCAGGGTGCCGGTGATGTAGCGGGCGGCGTCGCTGGCCAGGAAGCAGACCAGGTCGGCCACCTCCGCCGCGTCGCCCCACCGGCGCAGCGCCAGGGTGTCGAGCAACCGGTCCTTCGCCGCGCCGGTCAGCTCGGCGAAGCGGTTCATGGCGGTAGGGATCATGCCGGGCGCGTACGCGTTGGCGGTGATGTTCCAGGGTCCGAGCTCGCCGGCCAGCGTCCGGGTGAACTGCACGACCGCCGCCTTCGATGCCGCGTACGGGGCGGTGCCGATGCTGGGCACGATCGCGGCGAACGAGGCGGCATTAATGATCCGGCCGGACCCCTGTTCCTTCATCGCCGGGATGACGGCCCGGCACATCCGGAACGTGCCGCCGACGTTGACGTCGACGCAGAAGTCCCATACGTCGTCGTCGAGCTCCTCCACCAGACCCTCAACCAAGACCCCGGCGTTGTTCACCAGCACATCGATCCGGCCGAAGCGCTCCAGAACCTCGCCCACCACAACGCCGATCCGGGCGCTGTCGCGCACATCGCAGGCGTACCCGGCCGCCCGCTGCTGCTCGGCGCTGGAGAGCCAGTCCAGCGACTCGATCTCGACGTCCAGGCCGACCACGACCGAGCGTTCCCGCAGGAACGACTCCGCAATCACCCGGCCGATGCCGCGGCCGGCGCCGGTGATGACGACGACCCGATCGGCAAGGTCAAGCAGCATAGGGTCCCCCTTTTCGATCTACCGGCGGTCCCGAACGTCAGAACAGCCGGATCGGAGTGATGATGTCGGCCAGGATCAGCACCACGCCGGAGAGCAGGATGATCCCGCCCACGGCGTACGCCACCGGCAGCATCTTCGCAGTGTCGACGTGACCCGGGTCGGGCCGCCGGAACACCTTAGCGAGCATGCGCTTGACCGCCTCATAGAGGGCGCCGGCGATGTGGCCGCCGTCCATCGGCAGCAGGGGCAGGAGGTTGAACAGTGCGACGAACAGGTTCACCGAGCCGAGCACGACGAACATGCTGGCAACCTTGGCCGGAGCGTCGATCTCGTCCGTGGCGGCGATCTCCCCCGCTGCCCGGCTGGCACCGACAATGCTCATCGGGCCGTACTTGTCCCGCGGCCGGCCCGTGACGAGGTTGTACCCGGTGTAGAACACCTTGACCGGGAACTGCACCAGCGCCACGGCTGTCTGTCTCGTCATGGTCCACATGTCACCCAGCACCGACACCGGGCCGCCCCGTTCCCGGATCACCAGCGGCTCCACCCCGAAGAATCCGGCGGCCACCCGCTTGGCCGGGTCGTACTGATCCGGTACGCCGGTGATCACCGTGTGAACCGGCGGCAGCTCCACCCGGACACCGTTGCGCTCGACGGTCAGCTGCGCCGGGCGGTCCAGGTTCGCCCGGATCAGCCGCGACACATCGTCCCAGCTGCTCACCGGTACGCCGTTGAACGCGAGTACCTTGTCGCCGGGCTGGATCCCGGAGAGCACGGCGGGAGTTGGCGGCTTGCCGGCACAACTCGTGTTCGTCGCGTTGGCGGCGACGATGCACTCCTGCACCCGGTTGATGGTGAGCTGGGACCGGTAGACGCCGTACGTTGCCGAGACCCCCAGCAGGATCGCGAAGGCGAGCAGCAGGTTCATCGTGGGCCCGCTGGCCATGATGACCAGTTTCTGCCAGCTCTTCTTCTGGTAGAAGAGCCGACCGTCGTCGCCGGGCCGGATGGTCTCCCATTCCGCGGCCCTGGCGTTGTCGGCCAGAGTCTGGAAGATGCCGGTACGCCCCGGCCGCACCTGTCCGGGACGGTCCTTGCTGGGCGGATACATCCCGACGAGCCGGACGTAGCCACCGAGCGGCACGAGCTTGACGCCGAACTCCGTCTCGCCCCTGCGCCGGGACCACAGCGTCTTGCCGAAACCGACGAAGTACTGGGTGGTCTTGACGTCGAACAACTTGCCGGGCACCAGATGGCCCACCTCGTGCAACGCAATGGAGGCCATCACCAGCAGAAAGAAGGCGATGGCCCCGCCGAGATAGACAAGCGTCTCCATCTAGTGGCGGTACTCCTGGGTCGAGACAAGCTCCTGGGCCCGCCGGCGGGCCCAGGCGTCGGCCGCCAGCACCAGATCCACGGTCAGATCGTCGCCGGCGACCAAGATCGAGCCTACGTCAGCGACCGGCTCATCTGGGCCGGTCGCAGCAGGCGCCCCAGCTGACCCAGGCGTACGCCCACCGGTTCGCCCGGCATGCTCGGCCAGCACCGCGGCGATGATGTCGCAGATGTCAGTGAAGCTGATCTGCCCGGCGTGGAACGCCTCCACGCACTCCTCGTTCGCCGCGTTGTACACAGCCGGGGCGCTGCCGCTCCAGCGGCCCGCCTGCCGAGCCAGCTCCACCGCCGGAAAGGCCTCCGAATCGAGTGGTTCGAACGTCCAGCTCGTCGCGGTGGTCCAGTCGCAGGCGGCGGCCACACCCGGGAGCCGCTCAGGCCAGCTCAACGCCAGCGCGATGGGCAGCCGCATGTCCGGTGGCGAGCACTGCGCCAGGGTCGAGCCGTCGACGAACTGCACCATGGAGTGCACGACCGATTGCGGGTGCACCACCACGTCGATCCGGTCCAGGTCGATCCCGTAGAGCAGGTGCGCCTCCAGCAGCTCCAGCCCCTTGTTGACCAGCGTCGCGGAGTTCGTCGTGATCACCCGGCCCATCGACCACGTCGGGTGGGCCAGCGCCTCTGCGGGCGTCACCGTCCTCATCTGATCCCTGGTCCGGCCACGGAACGGTCCCCCGCTGGCCGTCAGCACCAGCCGGTCCACCTCGGCCGGAGAACCGCCGCGCAGGCACTGAGCCAGCGCGGAGTGCTCGGAGTCGACCGCGACGATCTGGCCGGGCGCAGCGGTCCGGGTGACCAGCGGGCCGCCGATCACCAGCGATTCCTTGTTGGCCAGCGCCAGGATCCGGCCGGTGGCCAGAGCAGCGAGGGTGGCCCCCAGTCCCGTCGCGCCGGTGATGCCGTTGAGCACCACATCGCAGGGCATCGTGGCCGCCTCCCGGGCTGCGTCAGGCCCGGAGACGATCCGCGGCAGCCGGAACTGTCCGCTGGGCCAGCCGCGGCGCTTCGCCTCGGCGTACAACGCCAGCTGCAGGTCCTGTACGGCGGTGCTGTGGCTGACCG
>JBKPNA010000325.1:0-5820 GCA_046765695.1 Actinomycetota bacterium
GCGTCCTGGCGCTGCACGAAGAGGCCCTGTACCGGCTCCTCGTTCTCGCCAACGGCGTGCCGCTGGACCGCCGGTCCCGCCGTCGACGCCGCGGGCGCCGGGGCAGCCATCACCCGCTCGGCGTTGGCCGCGGCCTCGCGCTCGAAGCGGTCGGACGGATCGCTCACCTTGATCCCGCCCGGCGCCGACGTCCCGTCGACCGGACCGCTGCGCTGCTGCACCACGTGGGTCAGCTCGTGCGCCAGAGTGGTGCGGCCCTCCGCCGATCCCGGGTCGAACCGGTCGCGCTGGAAGACGATGTTGGAGCCCACCGTGTACGCGTGCGCGTTGACCGCCTGCGCGGAGGCGGCCGCCGCCGAGTCGTCATGGATCCGGACGTCGCCGAAGTCGTGACCCAGCCGCTGCTCCATGTCCGTCCGCACCTCGGCGTCCAGCGGATGACCACCGGAATTGACCACGTCGTGGACGGGCGATCGTTCCTCCTCCAGCATCGAGGTCACTCCCGAATTGCCCGCCACCCGTTGCAAGCCCAACAAGCCCTCCGCGCCCAGGACGTCGGTACGCCCCGCCGTCGCCGCGCGACCGTAGAGGTCAGGCATGTCCTCGTCGATCCTGGCCGCCTTCGGCCGCAGTGTGTCGCGCTCCTCGTCCGCTGAGTGCTTGTGCATGATCAACCTCCAGCAGGGTTCTTCCTCAACTGTGACACCGTTTGCTCATAAAGTGCAGAGCCGGGAGGACACCGACGCCTTCCCGTTGGGGCAGTGGGTGGTCACGCCCGCTACCCGATCAGCCCGTAGTAGTGGCCGAACTCACGCTCCAGCACCAGCCGCCCGAGCTTGCGGTACTCCTGCTCGACGGCCGCGATCACCTGCAGCATGGTGACGGCAGTGCCCTCGGCCGCGGCCAGGTAGGCCGCCGTGGTTGCCGCGGAGCGGATGTTGCCGCCGGCCAGCTCGAAGGACTCGGCCAGGAAGTCCAGGTCGATGTCGTCGGCAAGCGGCAGCGGCTCGGCGAGGCAGCGCACCCACAGTGAGCGCCGCAGCTCCGGGTTGGGCGACGGGAAGTCGATGATCGCATCCAGCCGGCGGGTGAAGGCCTCGTCGATGTTGGCCCGCAGGTTGGTGGCCAGCACGGCCAGGCCGTCGAAGGTCTCCAGCCGCTGCAGCAGGTAGGCGCTTTCGATGTTGGCGTACCGGTCGTGGGCATCGCGCACGTCGCTGCGCTTGCCGAAGATCGCGTCCGCCTCGTCGAAGAACAGCACGGCGTTCACCCCGCCTGCCTCGGTGAAGATCCGCTCCAGGTTCTTCTCCGTCTCCCCGACGTACTTGTCGACGACCGTTGCCAGGTTCACCGTGTACAGGTCGAGCCGCAGGTCGGCGGCGATGACCTCGGCCGACATCGTCTTGCCGGTGCCCGAGTCGCCGGCGAACAACGCGACAACCCCGTGACCACGGCCACCGCCGCGCCGCATCCGCCAGTCGGTGAGCACGGTGTCCCGGTGCCGAGCTCTGGCCGCGACCTGTCGCAGTCCGCGGAGCACCGCGGGCGGCAGCACGAGGTCCTCCCAGCCCACATCGGGCTCGATCCGGCGGGCGAGCCGCTCCAGTCCGGCCGCGTTCTGCGCGCGTACGCCGCGGCGCATGTCCTCCGCGGTGACCGTGCCGCCACTCAACCGGGCCGACGCCTCGGCCGCCCGGACCGCCTGCTGAACCTGTCGTGGACCAAGGGCGAGGTGGGCGGCGCCCAGCACCGGGCTGATCGGCGGTCGGCGTGACGCGAGCACGCTCTGCCACAGCTCCAGCCGCTCCCGACCGCCCAGGGCCGGGGCGTCGGTCAGCAGCGGAGCGTCGGCCGACCACTGGGGGTCCCAGCTCGACGTCCCGACAAGCAGCACGGGTACGGCGGCCTGCGCGAGCTGGTGCACGGCCTCGGGCACCCCCTCGGCCAGCACCTCGACCGGGCCGGCGACCAGTCCTGCCCGGCGCAACAGCGCTTCCCGCAGGGCGACCGTCACCACACCGAGCGGATCCGGTCCGGACACCAGCCGGCGCAGGTCGACCACGATCGCGTCCCGCCCCAGCCCGGACAGTGCCGCAACTGCGACGGCGGCGCCGGTTCCGGGGGAGCGCTCGCGGACGTGCACCAATCTCACGCCGGCGCTCAGGGCACGGGTCAGCTGGCCGGCCAGCGGAGTGGCGTACGGCAGCACGGTCTCCACCAGCGATCCGAGAGCGGGGTCGGCAGCGTCGTCGCCCAACAGGTGGGCGGCGACCCGATCCGGCACCCGAATCCCGCGGGTCAGCAGCGGTCGCTCCCGGTCCTCGATCGCCAGCAGCCCGTGCCGCAGCAGTGGCCGACTGGCCTCCAGCCGGCCTCGCGCCGAGGCGGACATCGGCGATGCCCCGGCCAGCTCGAGCGCCAGGGCGACCGAGGCCCTCCGTCGGGTGACGTCGTCGTTGAGATACCCAAAGAGTCGCTCGAACCGGGTGTCGAGGTCGGGCAGCAGGGCGATCAGCAGCAGTTCGATGTCGAGGTCGGTCAATCCGGTGTCCTGGGCCAGGCGGCGCAGCCGGATGACCTGTCCGGCCCGCTCAGCCCGTTCGGCCTCGGCCTCGATCGCAGTCAGCGCCGCGCGATCGGGTCCGGCGCCGCCGGGTTCCGCGACGCCCTCGAGCAGCTGATCGACCGTCTGCTCGTTGACATAGAGACCCCGAAAGGGATCGTCCGGCGCCGGGTCGACGGCCCGGCGCCGCTGCACCAGATCCCGGACCCGGTCCTCGACCAGCTCGGCGCGAGCCACCAGATAGGCAAGGCTGGCCGCCCCGGCCGCCTGCGGCGCCTCGCTCACGACGACTTCTTGCGCCGCTGACGGCGCATCGACACTCGGTCTGCTGGCTGGGGCTCGGCCGGAGTGCGCTCCACGTCGGTCTCGGTACGGGCGCCCACCGACCTGGCGTGCTCGGTGCCCGGCCAGCCGTTGCTGCCGCCGATGCTGACCCGCGGTGGCTCCAGCACCGGCGGCCCTGTCTCGTATCGCTGGCCGGTGTCGACGGGAGCGCTGATCACGAGATCGATCGACGGTTTCAGCTCACCGCCCAGGGCCGACCAGACGTCGGCGAAGGCACGGTCCTCCGGCGGTGGCAGCGCCACGGTCACCGGGACCGGCAGTCCCAGCTCGGCCAGGGACCCGGTCAGCACGTCCTCCGGCAGCGCATCGAAGCGCAGGAAGCAGGCGAGCAGCGACGACAGCAGCCGGTGCTCGTCCTCGGGACGCTGGGTCCAGGCGGTCAGCAGGTAGGACAGCTTGAAGTGCCGGGGCGGCAGGTGCCGGGCGATCACCCGGATCTGGTCGTCGTACTCGTTGAGCAGGCCGCGCTCCCGGCGCCGCATGTCCTCGCGGATGTCGTAGAGATAGACGTCGATGGTGGGGGAGTTGCGCCGGCCGGCCCACTCCTTGGTGGGCGCGTCGAAGACGACCTCCACCTCACCCCGCCCGATCGCTTCGCGCTCGATCAGGGCGCGTAGTGCGGAGTCGACCTCGCCGATCACGTGATTCAGTCTGCCTGCCGGCCCGGCCGTACGGCAGCGGGAAGCGTCCCGGCGAGGGGGCACCGTGGATTGCCCTTCCGGGCAACCGCGGCGCGCCAGAGGCTGTGCGAGGCGGGTTCAGCCGGACCTATCGACCAGCCACCGCACCGGGAGCCGCCCCATGCGTTCGCCATGATCTCAGGATCACGTAAGTCCACGAAAAGCTCGCCAACTCGTCGCAGGTCTTCCCTCGTTGGCACGCATTCGAGCCCGATGAGTTGGCTAAATCAGCCCCTCACGGACCGCGTACGCGACGGCGTGAGACCGGTTCCGCAGCTGCAGCCGGGTGGTCACGTCGTGCAGCACGTTCTTCACGGTGCGCTCGCTGTAACACAGCTGCACGGCGATGTCTGAGGTGTCGTGGCCATCGGCGACCATCCGGAGCACCGCGGTCTCCCGCGGGGTCAGGCCGGTGAACGTCAGCCCGCGGGGAGCGAGCACCTGCCGTTGCAGCCGGCCAACCTGTTCCAGCAGCCGGCCGAGCAGGTCCGGTGGGATCTCGCCCTCACCTGAGGCCACCCGCTGGATGGTCCGCACGAGCATCTCGGGGCTCGCATCGGCCCGGCGCAGCATTCCGCCGACCCCGGCCTCAGCAGCGGTGACCACACCTGCGTCGTCGACGGCAGTAGCGACCAGCACCAGCCGTGGCTGCCCGTCCCGCCGCATGGTCCGCAGCTGCCGGATGGTGTTCTCGTCGACCGCATCGGCGACGACGATGGCCACACTGGCCTGGGCGAGGTCGTCGACCACTCTCACCTCTGGCCGCATTCGCAGTTGGCTGATCACGCCGGCCTGAGAAATGGGGTCATGGCCGTGCACGTAGGTGGGAATGGGCGCGTTCATCTGGGTACTCCGTCGGGCGCTGAGACTTGAACTGCGAGACAGCGTCCACGCCGGGCTCAATGAGCGCTCAACATCCGCTCAACGCCGAAAGAAGTTGCGGCGGCGGAGCCTCGCGGGTGCCAAGAGGCCAGGGCTGCGATCAACAGGGTTGCTCCTGGCAGATGATCGCGCAATTCCACGACAATGCAATCCGGTCATGATCACTGATGACGATGAGGTCAGGACCGCCGCCTCGGCGTTGCTGCCACAGCTCGCAGATGATCTTGTTCGGCTCTCCTCGATCCCCTCAATCGCAGCCGACGGTTTCCCGCTCGAGCCGGTGATTGAGGCACACGATGTCGTCGTTGATCTCTTGCGGCGAAACGGTGTTGATCAGATCGCCGTGGCAGCTTGCGGTCGAAATGCGTCGGGCTCGGGGCGGTCGACCCGGGCGTTCGACCTGATCGTGGCCGCCGGCCCGAACTCGGCGAAGCCGCATGCCCGGCCGTCCGACCGGCAGCTCGGCGAAGCCGATCTAGTGCCCTCCGTCAGAAATCCGGTGCGTAGATCCGTCGTCCAGGTGGATGGCTCGCAAGGCCGACGAGGGAGGGTACCGGGTTGTATCTCGACTGAGGAGAACGCCGCGAGGCGCCGGCTGGGCGGCGGATACCTCCTCGGCTAGGGCGTTTGGGGAGCGCACTGCATCATGCGCTGCATCACGAGCAGAAATCGATCATTTCCCTCTGGCGAAATACCTGCTCAGCACCGCATTACAACTGTGTCCGAGGGGGGACATCGACGCTTCCCCCACCGACTGCGAGCACCACACTGACCCACTCCTGGGACACAACACCCATTAAGAGCATCCGGTCGGCTGGCCGGTGATCGCAACGGTATGGATCCGCGCCTCAGTCGAGGCGCGACAGAACCTTCCCGGTTGCACAAACGGACAGCAACGTTGAACAACACCTCCCCGCCCTTGCCGAACCGGTCGGTGAACTGCTTGCCGTTATCGCTCAACACCTCATCGGGAACCCCGAACCGGAGCAGCGCCTGGGCGAACACCAAACACACCTGACGGCCAGTGGCCCGCTCCACTACCCGTCGACACGCAGTACCGGGAATGGTCATCGACTCCAGTGACGATCTTGGCTTCCCGCACCTCCCCGGTGCTGGGATCGACCAGCCACACTCTGCCCACAATGTCGAGCCACCAGAGCCACTTCCAGCCCCTCCTCAGCGACGGCACCACGAACCGCGCCTCCGAATGAGCCCGACACGACCCCGCGTCAAGCATCAACTGATGCAGAACTGTCAAAGATCACCCGAGACAGGACAGACCACTGCCACGATGTGCGGTGAGAAATTTCCTTACTCCGTAAATTTCCTTACTCTGTCAAGGCCTAGCTG
>JBKPNA010000326.1:0-4064 GCA_046765695.1 Actinomycetota bacterium
GGTGCGCAGAAGTAGTCGAGAAGCAAGAGGATCATCGCACCCGGAGCCTGTCGGGCTCGCCTCGACAGGCTCCGGGTGAATGATCAGCTAAGGGGGTGAGGTGTTCGCCTACATCGTGCGGCGGCTGCTGTGGGCAGTGGCCTTGCTGTTCGTGCTCAGCGTCGTGACCTTCTTAATCTTCTACGTGGTACCACGACTGGGTGGTGCGACTCCGGAAACATTGGCGACCCGATACGTAGGGCGGGCTGCTACCGCTGAGACGGTGCACCTGACTGCCGAGCGGCTCGGGCTCCTCGACCCGGTTCCCGTGCAGTACTGGCACTGGGTCAAGGGCATCTTCGTCGGCGCCGAGTACGACTACGGCCAGGGGACCGAGCATTGTCCGGCGCCTTGTCTGGGATACTCCTTCATCACCCGGCAGCCCGTGTGGCCCGAGTTGTTGGATCGCGCTCCGGTGACCATCTCGCTCGTCGTCGGGGCCTCGCTCATCTGGCTGGTCGCCGGTGTCAGCGTGGGCGTGCTTTCGGCCTTGCGGCGCGGGAGCGTTTTCGACCGGGGCGCCATGGGCATTGCGCTGGCCGGCGTGTCGCTGCCCATCTTCTTCACCGGACTGGTGGCGCTGGCTTTCTTCAGCTATCGGCTGCGGATCACGGCTCCAGGTGGCACTTACGTTCCCTTCAGCGAAAACCCGGCGCTATGGGCGTACTCGCTGCTGCTGCCCTGGATCACCCTCGCCTTCCTCTTCTCCGCCCAGTACGCCCGGCTGACGCGGGCGGGAATGCTGGAGACCATGAGCGAGGACTACATCCGCACCGCGCGGGCCAAGGGACTGCCGGAACGGGCTGTCATCCTCAAGCATGCGCTGCGGGGCGCGCTCACCCCCGTCGTCACGATCTTCGGCCTCGACGTTGGCCTGCTGCTCGGGGGGGCGGTGCTCACCGAGAAGACGTTCTCCTTGAACGGGCTCGGCAAGTACGCCTATGACGGCATCGTGGCAGGCGACCTGCCGAAGATCCTGGGCGTGACCCTGGTCGCCGGCTTCTTCGTCATCATGGCCAACTTGGTCGTTGATCTGCTCTATGGCGTGATCGATCCTCGGGTGCGGCTCTCATGACGACGTCCGCATTACGCGACCTCGTCACCCGACATCCGGGACGGCTGGACAAACGGCCGTTCCTGGAGGTCGTGGACCTTCGGGTGCACTTCCCGACCGACGACGGACTGGTGAAGTCGGTGGACGGGCTAAGCTTCGCCCTCGACCGCGGCCGTACTCTCGGTATCGTCGGCGAATCCGGATCGGGAAAGAGCGTCACCAGCCTGGCGGTCATGGGCCTGCACACTCGGCCGGCCTCGGAGCAGACGCGACCTGGTGCCCAGTTGAGCGGCGAGATCTACCTCGAGGGCGACGAACTGCTGGGCAAGACTCCGGAGTACGTACGCAGCCTGCGCGGCAAGCGGATGGCCATGATCTTTCAGGATCCGCTGTCGGCGATGAACCCCTATTACACGGTCGGTCGCCAGATCATCGAGGCGTACAAGATCCACAATCAGGTGAGCACCAAGGTGGCCCGCAAACATGCCATCGACATGCTCGGTCGGGTCGGGATTCCGGAGCCGAGCCGCCGCATCGACGCCTACCCGCACCAGTTCTCAGGTGGGATGCGCCAGCGAGCCATGATCGCCATGGCCCTGTCCTGCGACCCTGAGCTGCTGATCGCCGACGAGCCGACCACCGCCCTCGACGTGACCGTCCAGGCGCAGATCCTGGACCTGATCCGGGACCTGCAGGCCGAATTCAACTCCTCCGTCGTGCTGATCACCCATGATCTCGGCGTCGTCGCCGAGCTTGCCGACGACGTGCTGGTGATGTACGCCGGCCGTGCGGCGGAGTACGGCAGCGCGGACCAGCTCTTCAACCGGCCCGCTCATCCGTACACCTGGGGCCTGCTCGGCTCGATACCGCGCTTCGACCGACCGAAGGGTGATCGGCTGCTCGCGATCAAAGGCACTCCGCCCAGCCTGATCAACGTGCCGCCCGGGTGCCCATTTCACCCCCGCTGCGCATACGCCGTACGGAACGAGGGTCTCAGCGAGGAGGTGCGTCCCGAGCTGGTTCCAGTCGAACCTGGCCACGTCGTGGCCTGCCATCTATCGCAGGCCGACCGCGCCGAGATCTGGGAGCAAGAGATCAGGCCGCAATTGTGACCACGTCAGCGCAGCCGACCACACCAGAGAGCAACCAGGACTCCGACCTGATCGTCGTCGACGGATTGGTCAAGCACTTTCCCATCCGGGCCGGAATCCTGCGCCGCCAGGTCGGGGCGGTTCAAGCCGTGGATGGGATCACCTTCGCGGTGAAGCGGCGGGAGACGTTCTCGATTGTCGGTGAGTCGGGGTGCGGGAAGAGTACGACGGCTCGGCTGCTGACCCGGCTGCTCGAGCCCACGGCGGGAAAGGTCGTGTTCGAGGGACGCGACATCAGCCATCTGAAGGATGCGCGGCTGCGTCCACTGCGCCGGGACATGCAGATGATCTTCCAGGATCCATACTCATCGCTGAATCCCCGGCACACCGTGGGCAAGATCGTCGGCGCACCGTTCCGCATCCAGGGCGTCTCCCCGCCAGGCGGGGTGAAGAAAGCGGTGCAAGAGCTCCTTGCAGCGGTGGGACTCAATCCCGAGCACTACAACCGCTACCCGCACGAGTTCTCCGGTGGCCAGCGCCAGCGCATCGGCATCGCCCGGACGCTGGCGCTGCGCCCCCGGCTCATCGTGGCCGACGAGCCGGTCTCGGCCCTGGATGTCTCGATCCAGGCGCAGGTCATCAACCTGTTGGAGGATCTGCAGGAGGAGTTTGACCTCACCTACGTGATCATTGCCCACGACCTCTCGGTGGTGCGTTACGTCTCGGATCGGGTCGCGGTGATGTATCTCGGCAAGATCGTCGAGCTGGCCGACGCGGAGGACTTGTACAGCGCGCCGATGCACCCGTACACGGTCGCGCTGATGTCAGCCGTGCCCGTGCTGGACACCCGACGCCGGGAGCAGCGGGAGCGGATCCTGCTGAGCGGGGACGTGCCAAGCCCGATCTCGCCGCCGCCGGCATGCCGGTTCCACACGCGGTGCTGGAAGGCGCAGGAGATCTGCCGGACTCAGGAGCCGCCGCTCGTCGAGCTGGTGCCGCGACATCACGTGGCCTGCCACTTTCCGGAGAACTTCCCAGATCAGGCGTTACGCACACCGGCTGCCGAGGACACGCTCCAGTGAGGGCTGCTTCGATCTGATCTCAGCCACGCTGGCTTGGCCGGAAAGTCATCCGTGGCCCGAGTTCTCCAGCGCGGAATCGGCGCCGTACCGGCGGGCGAGGGATCGAACGGCGGGGCAGGGCCAATCCTCTGCGTCGTCGTGGTAATCGCAGAGAATGCGGGGGGCGCTCACGCCGATATACGTTCCATCGGGAGCCAGGAATCCGACTTCTTCGTAGTTGCTTCCGTCGGCGTCTGTTATCGCCAGGACTTCCACGACGATGGGACGGTGCAGCTGCAGCAGCCGTACCCGGAACGCCAGGTCGATCACGTCCTGCTGCGTGCTGGCCGCCCTGGCGTCCTGGGCAAGGCGGTCCTCCAGGAAGCCGATCAGCCGGTCGATGGAGTCGCCGGCCGGGTCGACCGATGCCGGCACAGAGCTCGCTGGCCTCATCACATCGCCCCTTCCGTTCGGGCCGTGAACTAATGGCCGTCTCCATGGTGCGTCGGTGAGCTGTGCCGAACCTGTGACGTTCCTGTTAGAAGGCTGAACTTGACGAGGTGGTCGTTCAGCCCCAAGCCTCGCGAGATGTGGTGACTGGAGTGTCGCTGTCGGCCGACTCCTCGATGGCGAGCGCCACCTGGTGGTCCTGGGCACCCTCGGCAAGTGGATAGGGCTCCGGCCCCTCGCCGCGTACCCAGCTCGCTGTGCGCTCCAACAGGGTCGCCATCGCGATCTCGTCGTCCATCCAGCGGCGGCCGACATAGGGGTTCCGATACAGCACCTCGGACCCGAGCGAGATGTGCTCGGTGTCGTAGC
>JBKPNA010000327.1:0-6565 GCA_046765695.1 Actinomycetota bacterium
GTCCAGGCCCGCCCCGCCGGTCGGCGCCATCGGTGTCTCGAGCGCGTCGGCGTCGGCATCGGCGCTGTCACGCCGGGTCTCGGTGCCATCGGCGAAGTCCGACTCGCCGCTGGGCCGGTCCGAGCCGGCCGGGACGCCTACCGTGTCGGCCTCCGCCGCTGGCGCCGTCGCATCCGGACCCGGATCCGGGTCTGGAACCAGGACCGGACCGCCGAGGTCGCCTTCGTAGTCCGAATTGGTCACGAGCATCTCCGATCGTGTGGAGGGTGGACGTTGATCAATGCATACCACGCGGGGTTCTTCCTCGTGCGCGCAGTGCCGCGGTCGTCAGCCCTTCAGCCCGGCGGTCGCCACGCCCTCGATGAAGTAGCGCTGCCCGAAGGCAAAGATGATCATCATCGGCAGCGTGACGAGCAGCGAGGCCACCATCACGTACTGGTAGTCGCCCTGGCCGCCGGCCGTTGGGCTGTACTGCGTCATCGCGTACGAGATGCCGAGCGGCACGGTGTACTGCTCCGGCTCACCGAAGTTGAGATAGATCAGCGGTCCCTGGAAGTTCTGCCAGGACGCCTGGAACTCGAAGAGGAAGACGATGATCGACGACGGCAGGGCCAGCGGGAAGGCAATCCGCCGCCACAGCCCGAAGTAGGAGCAGCCGTCGACCCGGGCCGCCTCGAACAGATCCCGGGGCAGCGACAGGTAGAACTGCCGCATCAGGAAGATGTAGAAGCCCGACCCGAACAGAGCACCGCCCCACAGCGGCACGTTGGTGCCCAGCCAGCCGAGCCACTTCCAGATCAGATAGTTGGGCACCAACGTCACCGCCCCAGGCAACATCATCGAGGCCAGCACCAGGCCGAACAGGATCCGCTTGAACGGGAACCGGAAGTACGCGAAGCCGAATGCCACCAACGAACTCGACAGTGTCATGAAACCCGCCGACAGCACCGCGATCAGCAGCGAGTTGCCCACCCAGGCCAGCAGCGGCAGCTGGTCCCACACCTCGACGTAGTTCTGCGGCGAGAACGTCTCGGGGATCAGCTTGTTGTCGAATACCTCGCCGCGCGGCTTCAGGCTGGCGGCCAGCAGCCAGGCGAACGGGTACAGGAAGGCAATCGAGATCAGGATCAGCAGCGCCCAGCGGATCAGCTGACCGATCCGCTGCCAGTAGCCGCTGGTCGCCGGCCGTACGGCGTGGCTCTCGACGTGCGCGACGCTACCGGTGTGGAGTGCCTCCGACGGTGCCGCCGCAAGCGTCATCGACTGCCCCCTTCGTAGTGCACCAGCCGGTTGCCGACGGCCATCTGCACCGCCGTGATGCCGAGGATGATGACGAACAGCAGCCAGGCCATCGCCGCCGCCAGGCCGAAGTTGAACTGCCGGAATGCCTGCTGGAAGAGGTAGACGCCGTAGAACAGCGCCGCATCCGGCGCGCTGCTGGTGCCGTCCCGGTAGAACAGCAGGAAAGCCTGGTCGAACACCTGCAACCCCGCGATGGTGTTCACGATGGTGAGGAAGAACAGCGTCGGAGAGATCAGCGGCACGGTGATGGAGAAGAACTGCCGGACCCGGCTGGCCCCATCGGTCTCGGCCGCCTCGTAGAGCTCCCGGGGCACGTTCTGCAGGGCGGCGAGCAGGATCACCATCGAGCCGGCGACGGTCCACAAGCTCATCAGGACGATGGCCGGCTTCACCCAGGCCGGGTCGGTCAGCCACTGTGGACCGGGGATGCCGAACAGTCCGAGGAACTGGTTGATCGCTCCGGTGTTGCCGTTCAGCAGCAGCAGGAAGACAGCCGCCGTCGCCACCACCGGCGTCATCTTGGGCAGATAGAAGAGCGTGCGGAAAACGCCCGCTCCGCGGCGCACCGATGCCAGCAGGGAGGCGAGTGCCAGCGCGAGAATCATCTCCAGCGGCACGGCCAGCAACACGTAGAAGAACGTGTTGCCAAGTGAGGTGAGCACCTTCGGGTCCTCGAGGAGCAGCTGGTAGTTGTCGAAGCCGACCGGTTCGCCGGAGTTGGTCGCCAGGTCGTAGTCGGAGAATGAGAGCCGAAGACTCCAGGTCATCGAGATCACGGTGAAGACGCTGAAACCGATGATCCACGGAGAGATGAACAGCAGTCCCGCCAGGGCCTCCCGGCGGTTGTACTTCTCCCGCCGCCACCTTCGGGGCCGCTGTGTAGCGGTCGTTGTCTCGGTCTCGTTGCCGGTCAGTGTGGCCACGATCCCATCCCCTGACTCTGCTGCGCCGGGTTCAGCGCTTGCCGGCGCGGGACTGGTCCCAGGCCCGCAACGACGAGGCTTGCGCGTCTGCCAGCGCCTTGTCCGGTGCCTTCTCGCCGGTCAGGGTGACCGAGACGGCGTTGCTCAGGTCCTGGTCGATCTGCTGGCCGACCGCGGAGGCGCCGCGGGTCACGTTGTTCGGCAGGATCGAGTAGTAGGTCTCGATCAGCTGGTCGAAGTCCGCGTTGCCGCTCGGCTTGACGAACTTCGTCCGGACCGCCTGGTCCGCGACCGGCGAGGCGGTGAACAGGCCGGTGTTGATGCTCTTCTTCTGCTGCACCGTCTTGGCCCTCGCCTCACCGGCGGCGTTCCAGGCCGCCTCTGAGGTCGCATTGATGGCCCAGGCGCAGGCAGCCGACTTGTTCTTGGCCGCCGCCGCAACCGCAAACGCCGTGCCACCGGCCATGGCGAGCGGCTTGCCCTCGAGTGTCTTGATCGGCACTGCGGTCAGCGAGACGTCGTTCTTGGTGTTGGACAGCACGTTGACGTACCACTGCGCCCAGGACTGGACCGCAACCTGGTCCTTGACGTACTGGTTCTTGTCGCCGAAGACGTCCATCGAGTCCTTGAAGCTCTTGACCTTGGCATAGCCGCCCTGGGCATCCATCAGCTGCTTCAGCCAGGTGAGCGACTTGACGTTGTTCGGGTCGTCGAGCGTCGGCTTGCCGGTCTCGTCGTTGGTCTTTCCGCCGAAGACGGTGAACCAGATGTACGCCGAGCCGGGCAGGTCAGGATCGAATCCGATCACCGTCGGCTTCCCGTCCTTCTGGGCGGCCAGCTTCTTCGCGAGCGCGACGATCTGGTCCGGCTTGGAGGTGTCGAGCTGGTCCGCCGACACCCCGGCCTTCTCCAGCACCCGCTTGTTGGCGATCAACGCCGAGGGCTGGAAGAACTGCGGGATGGCGTAGACCTTGCTGTCGTAGGTGACGTCGGCGATGGTCGACGGGTAGTACTGCTGGTCGGGTGTCACGCCGTGCACCCGATAGCACTCGTCCAGCGGGATGATCAGCTCCTTGTCGGCCAATGTCGCTACCACGCTGCGGTCCGTCTGCACCAGGTCGGGCACGTTGCCGGACGCGACCTGAGCGGCGAACTTCTGCGCGTCGAAGTTCGTCTTGTCGAGCGTGATGGTCACGCCCTGGAGCTGGCCGGCGGCATAGTCAGCCCGCGACTGCCCCACCTCGTCCGACGGATTGAAGCCGCTGATCTTGAGGGTGCCGCTGACCTCCTTCGTGAAGGTGGATCCCGGGCTGCTGCTGTTCGCTGGTTGCTGCTGATCGCGCTGCGCCGCCGGGTTGCACGCCGAGAGTCCGACGACCGCCGACACGGCCAGTACGATGACCGCCTGACGCCTGTTGACCATTCCTGCCTCCCCCGTCCGAGCCGATACGCCACCCGATCCGGGGAGCATCGTCGCCTTGGTGTACATCGTAAACGCTTGTCCTCGGTCAAGTTTCGGGCCCTGGATCCGGGCGCGCCGGAACGGCCGGCCCCGGCGCTGGGCCCGGCTGGAGAAAGATCAACCACACGGCTAGCGTTGGGCCGATGACTTGGGTGGGAGCCGGCTGGTGAGCGACGAACCGCGATACCCCGTCGAGCCGTGGCGGTTGTGTGAGCCAGAGCTCGACCCTGAGCACCTGGCCCGGACCGAGTCGGTGTTCGCGCTGTCCAACGGCCATATCGGCGTCCGGGGGAACCTGGACGAGGGGGAGCCGGACGGCCTGCCGGGCACGTACCTGAACTCCTTCTTCGAGTCCCACCCACTCCACTTCCCCGAGTCCGGGTACGGGTACGCCAAGTCGGGCCAGAGCGTGGTCAATGTTCCCAACGGCAAGCTGATCCGGCTGCTCGTCGACGACGAACCGTTCGACGTGCGGTCCGGCCGCCTGGTGGGCCATACCCGCACCCTGGACTTTCGCGCCGGCACGCTGCACCGCGAGGTGGAGTGGCTGAGCCCGGCCGGTCGGCGACTCCGCATCCGGACCACCCGGATGGTCTCGTTCGGCCAGCGCGCCATCCTCGCCATCCGGTACGAGGTGGAACCGGTGGGAGGCGACGCCCGGATCGTGCTGCAGTCCGAGCTGCTCGGGAACGAACCGCTGCCGGAGCCGCCGGAGGAGCCGGGGGCCACGGACGCGGTCCCCACCACGCTTGACCGCGAAGGGGCAGCCGTCGATGGGTCCCGCGCCTGCCTGATGTATCGCACCCGGCGCAGCGGGCGGCACTTGGCCGCCGCGGTCGACCATCTCATCCAGTCCGACGCCGAGCCGCTGGCGGAGATGGAACAGCTCGAGCACTCGGCGCGCTTCACCGTCTGCGCCGACCTGGCGGCCGGTCAGCGGCTGCAGCTGACGAAGTTCGTGGCGTACGCCTGGTCAGCCGATCGCTCGCCAGGGGCCCTCCGGAACCAGGCCGAGGGAGCGCTTGCCGCCGCGATCGAAACCGGATGGGACGCCCTGGCGGAGGTTCAGCGCAGCTATCTCGACGAGTTCTGGGCGCGCGCCGATGTCGAGCTCGATGGCGATCCGGCCGTTCAGCAGGCGGTCCGCTTCGGATTGTTCCGCCTGCTGCAGGCCAGCGCCCATGCCGGGCAGCGGCCGATTGCAGCCAAGGGTCTGACCGGCACCGGGTATGCGGGGCACGCCTTCTGGGACACCGAGGGCTTCGTGCTCCCCGTGCTGACGGCAACGATCCCACAGGCCGCCGCCGATGCGCTGCGCTGGCGGCACTCCACGTTGCCGGTGGCGCGCGAGTGGGCCCGGACGCTGCGGCTGGCCGGTGCCGCCTTCGCCTGGCGGACCATCGATGGTGAGGAGTGCGGCGGGTACTGGCCGGCCGGCACCGCGGCCTTTCACGTCAATGCCGACATCGCCATGGCGGCGGTCCGGCAGGTCGACTGGACCGGGGACGCGAACTTCGACCGCGAGTGCGCGCTGCCGCTGCTGGTGGATACGGCGCGGCTCTGGCGGGGATTGGGCTACGTCGGGGGCGACGGCCGGTTCCACATCGACGGCATCACCGGGCCGGACGAGTACAGCGCGCTGGTCGACGACAACACCTTCACGAACCTGATGGCGGCCGCGAACCTGCGCGAGGCGGTTCGCGCCTGCCGCCGCTGGCCGGCGGAAGCCGCAGCCCTGGGTGTCGAGGAGGCCGAGCTGTCGTCCTGGGCGGACGCGGCCGCTACCGTGGCCGTGCCCTACGACGAGACGGGGCGCATGCCGGAACAGCATCGCGGGTCGACCCGTTTGCAGCGGTGGGACTTCGCGGCGGTGGCTCGGGAGGACGCGTACCCGCTGTACAAGCACGTGCCCTACTTCGATCTGTACCGCAAGCAGGTGGTCAAGCAGGCTGACCTCGTGCTGGCCATGCACTGGTGTGGTGAGCAGTTCTCGCCGGCGGAGAAGGCCGCCGCGTTCGCCTACTACGAGGAGCTGACCGTACGCGACTCCTCCCTGTCGGCTTGTACCCAGGCTGTGCTGGCAGCCGAGGTCGGGCATCTGGAACTGGCTCACGCCTACCTTCGGGAGGCGGCTCTGGTCGATCTGCAGGACCGCAAGCGCGACACGGAGGACGGCCTTCATCTTGCCTCACTGGCAGGCGCCTGGATCAGCCTCGTCTGCGGGTTCGCCGGGATGCGCGACCACTGCGGACAGCTGCGATTCGCGCCACGGCTGCCGGCTGGAATCGGGCGATTGGCGTTTGCCCTCTCCTGGCGAGGCTGCTGCGTTCGGGTCGAGATGACCGATGACCATGTCGTCTACCGGGCTGAGGGTGAGGTCGGTGACGGACTGGAGATCGTCCATCACGGCCAAGCCGTGAAGCTCGCGGCGAACGAGCCGCAAAAGCTGGCGGTGCCGCCACTGGACCCGCCCAACGAACGACCGAGCCAACCAGCGGGCCGGGAGCCCGAGCCTGTGCGGCACCCGGATAACCTCTGAACAAGGGAACCGCGCTCGTGAGTCGATCACCGACAAACGAACGCATCATAGGGAAAAAAATATTCTAATGCGCTCGTTCCCGAAGTCCCAAAGATAAGGTTTAGCCTGTCGGCATTGACGTAGCGCAGCCCTCATGGGGAACAGGAGAGCGCGCCCGTGCCGCCGATCTCGACGTGTCAGGGGGGCGAGATGGTCATGCCTCGGAGTCGCTCCGGCTGGTCGAGTTGATCCAACGGGTCGCCTCCGGCGATGAGACTGCGTTGACCATGCTTTACGACGAAACCTCCTCCCGGGTGTTCGGCACGGCACTCCAGATGCTGCGTTCACCGCATCTGGCGG
>JBKPNA010000328.1:0-2933 GCA_046765695.1 Actinomycetota bacterium
GGCAGCGGCTCGGTGTAGGCCAGTCGGGAGAAGCCGTCGATGACGGAGTGCAGGTAGACGTAGCCGGCGCGTGCGCCGGCGGTCTTGGCGCGGTCGACGGCTCGATACTGCGCAGAGTTCCGGCCGTGGACCCGCCAGCCGCCGCCGTCGGGGATCCGGCCGACCTTCTTCACATCCAGGTGCACCATGTGCCCAGGCCAGCGGGCCATGATCTTGCCCGGTTCCCGGTTGCTGTCCCCAGACGGGTCAAGGAACCGCCGCTGCCCCAGGCCAAGCCGGGTCAGCTGACGAGTGACGGTACGCCGGTTGATCAGAAAACCGAACTCAGCCAACTCATGAGTGATCCGCTGTCCGGACCACTTCTTCTCCCGCCGCCACGACTCGATCTGCTCAATCACCACCGCTGGGGTCGCGCTGGGACTGCGGTGCGGCACCGAGGACCGGTCCACCAGTCCTAGCTCGCCGTGGCGGCGCCACCGATTCACCCACTTCGACGCACACGCCCGCGAGATCCCCATCTCGGCGGCCACATGAGCGATCGGACGGGACTGGCAGCGCTCGATGAGTCGGCGGCGGCCTTCAACCGACAACGGGGCATTACGGTGAGACACGAGGGCAGGTCCTTTCGCTGGCTCGACACGGATGCGTTGTTTGGACACACACATCCTTGCCGCGAGAGGCCTGCCCTTCCTGCTACCTCAACCCGACCGGCCTGTCATCAACGTCCTGCCCCGCAACAGCTAGTCGGCGTCCGACCCTTGAATGACGATCGCCCTACGCGTGGGTTTCCTGTACCACCCCGCGCAGCTCGGTGATGGGGACGCGAAGAGTCGAGGCGGTGACTCCGGAGGGCCAGACTTCGTCCAAGTCGTCCCGTTCCTGGCTGGTATGTTCACAATGGTCGACGACCGAAGCCACCCCCGATGCGGCGACCTCGACCCACTCCCTGTCGCCGCTGAGCATCTCGTCGATCACCAGGCAGACCTCGCATTCCGGGGCGTACTGGCATATCTCGTTGAATTCGGGGACGCGGAGCACGATCTCGTCGTCGTGCACTGCGAAGTTGACCACCACACTGCGCGGACCGCGTCCGGTCGAGTAGACGAGCCGACCCTCGTGGCGCCTACACAGACAGTCGCGGCACTCTCCAGGCGAGAGTGGCCGGGCCGGCAGGTTTGGGTCGATGCAGGGGGCAGGAGTCATGCGGGGGTCCTTGGAAACTTCATTCTCTCTCGGCGGTCCTCGACATGGGCAGCGGGGTACCGCGAGCGGCGTCGACGTGAATGCCCGACGTGGACTCCTACCAAGGACCGCTGGGCCGCCGCATAGTCGTCGGGTGACAGTTCGTCACGAGATTTGGCCAGGCCAAGGATGTACGCAACTGCCTGGTCGACCACAACGGCGTCCAGCCCACCGCGGTCGGTGCGCTGCCGCTCCAGCTCGCAGCTCTCAACCGCACCAACATCGGAGTGCAGACCCTGGCTGTGCAGGCTGCGCTGACCGGCGACCGGGACAACGTCCACCACGCCGTCGCGGTCGACCCGCTGATCGCGACAATGTGCACTCCCGAGCAGGCTCGGGCGATGACCGAGGCGCTGTTCGAGGCCCATCGAGACCTGCTGCCTGCCGAGCTCCTCGACCGATCCGCGCGCACACGGGTCCGCTGGACCCGGCGAGCAGGCTCGTCCAAGATGATCGCCGGGGTCGTGCATGCCGAGTTCGCGGCGTGGAGCCGTACGCGATGATCTGGGCGTGGCGCCATTCGTGGTGCGAACTGGAGTCAACTAGCGTGCCTGCGGCCGTCTAGAGATGCCGACCATGCAACCAAAGTTCCTAGTTGCGGCGAGAGTCAATACGGGAAGGGGTTCTCGTAATGCGTAGGTCTGGGGTTCGATTCCCCAAGGCGGGTCTAATCATTCGCCCTAATCAGGTGCGGCTTCCCCCAACTGCGCCCGTTCGCCCTCCGGTCCCTCGTCCGAGGATGCCCCGTGGTGCCCCCGAACCGGTCGGCGGCGTCCCGCAGATTGCGGTCAATCAGGTGACCGTATAGGTCCATCGTCATCGCCGCGGACGCATGCTCCAGCACCCGCTGAACGACCTTGGGATCGGCGCCGGCGCCCAGCGATGCAGCCGGGACACATCCGGGACGCACGGAAGGCTAAACCGATGGCAACCCGCCCACGGCAACGAGCAGTCTTAGCCTCCGTCCTAAGCGTGAATTGCTCTGAAACACGCTGGAGCAGTCGCTGTCCTTCGCCGTAACTCGTGCCGCCGGGCCGTTGCGGGAGATCTTCCCGGCGTCGTCGGGAAGCCGCCCGATCCGAAAGTCGCGAGTCTTCGGTATACGGCCACCGCGAGTTGCCATCGTGTTTCCTGCCGATACCCCGCACTGGATGTTCTTCGCTAGGGCCGCATTGTGGGAGGCGAACCAGATCTGGGGTGGCGCCGGGTTCGTCCTAGTCCCGCACCATCGTGGAGAGGTCTCGGTAACCCTGCTGCGCGCGGTCGCTACCTACGATCCCGACTACGTGGTCGGGCACCAGGTGACTTGGAGGGAACTGCTTGAGGGATATCCCATAGCTATGCCTCAGATTGTCGATAGCGGCGGGCAACCCCTCTCGGAGGGGAGACAAGCGGAGTCGTTAGCCTCCATCGAACAGCACCATGCGACAGACCGCATCTAGTTACCCGCCGGGCAGTGACCGGCTCCGTCGCCCGGCCATACGATCTCGGCCATGAGGAGGCGACGGACGTGACCGCGTACTGCGCGCCCCTCCGCCGATACGCCACTGCATGGCGGCCAACCGCCACGGCGGAGGCGCGCTGATGACGACGGCCCGGCGGCTGACTCGCTACATCCGGCCGCTCATCGGCCGCGACCCGGCCGAGGCGCATCGGGTGGCGACACCGCTGGAACTGTTCACTGACCTGTG
>JBKPNA010000329.1:0-5617 GCA_046765695.1 Actinomycetota bacterium
AGCAGGTCCAGATCTTGCAGCCTGGACAGCAGCAGGCCGAGGCCGATCAGGATTGCGGTGTGCACGTCGTGCCCACAGGCGTGGCAGACGCCCGGGTTTCGGGAGAGGTACGGCAAGTCGGTGGCCTCGGTGATGGGCAGCGCGTCGATGTCGGCGCGGAACCCGATCAGGCCGTCGGCGTAGTCGAAGCCCCCGGGCAACACGTCGCAGTAGGCCCCCGTACCGATCGGCAGCACCTTCGCCACCAGGCCCGCCCGCTCCAGCTCGTCGACGATCAGCGCGGTGGTCCGGTGCTCGAGGTTGCCGATCTCGGGGTGGGCGTGGATGTCGCGGCGGACCGTGATCAGCCGTTCCTGCAGTTCGGCGATGATCTGCCCGATGGCCTCCCGCCGTACCTGGTCCGCTTCCTGCACCCGCATCACGGCCAGTCTTGCACGTTCAACTTTCCGACGTGGCAGCACGGGAGTGTCGTAACCCGACAGTCACACCAGCCGGCCCGCAACACGGCAGCCGCCTGTCCCCCGAGGAGGAAACGACTGCCGTGCGTCTGCGGGCGAGCCGATCAGCAAGACCGAACGCCGCTCAGGAAACATGACCGGCCCCGACTTTCACTGTGGCACAGCCTGCGGTGCGCCCGCAACGGCCAGTCTCAGCGGGCGGCGCTCCGCGCCAGGGTCTCCGCCGCGTTGAGCATCGTTGCGGTCTCGGCCGCCCACTGCGGCTGCTGGGAGCGGTAGGGGCCGGTCGCCAGGGAGATCACCACGGCGGCAGCGCGCAGTCGCAGCTCGATGGGGTTGACCCGGGCTTCGAAGACCGGTGCCCAGAGGTTGACCAGGCGCTTGAGCCCGATCGCCTGCTCAGCGGACATGCCCTGCACCGTGGAGAGGTGCGCGAGCAGGCAGGCCAGGTCGTCGGCACGCCGCCCCGGACCGATCGTGTCGATGTCCACCACCCCGGTGATCGTGCCGCCGCGTACGAAGACCTGGCCTTCATGGAAGTCGCCGTGGGTCGGCTCATGACCGGGCGGGATACCGGCCAGCCCGGCGGTGATCTGGCCGACCAGCCAGCTCAGCTGCGGGGCGGCCGCCGGCAGGGCGGTAGCGATCATGTCGGCGTAGCCGGCGACGCCGTCGCTCCACGGCGGCCGTCGTTGCAGCCCCACCACGGCTGGCGGCATGGCGTCCAGCACCCCGACGAGCGCCTCGGCTGCGCAGGGCATCGCCTCGTCGAACAACGCCTCAGCCAGCGGCCGGCCGATCACCCGGGGCAGCACCAGGCAGAAGTCGGGGGTGATCGCCGCAACCGCCGGAGCTGGGAAGCCCGCCGCGAGCAGTAGCCGGTGCCGTTCCAGCGTGGCAGCTACGGCGGTCTCGCGAAGTACCTTGACGAAGTAGATCTCCGGGCCACCGCGACCTGCGACGGTGACCTTGAGCACCGCCCGCCGGCGTGGCCGGTAGCTGATCATCTCCAGCGTCACGGCTTCCGGCGGCGGCGCTGTCTCGACGACCTGGTGCTGGGCCAACACGGCACAGACCTCGGCAACGGAGGCGGCCCGACGCAGCCCTGGCAGGTCAGGGTCGTCCGGATACAGCCACACTGCCACCTCGCGGTCTCCGTCGCCGAACACCATCGCCCGATCGTCGTTGCCACGGCGACCGCCGACTCGGGCGCTGGCGCCGAGGAGCTCCTCGCGGCGGCCGGTCGGCCAGACGACGGTGGCGGCGTACGTCGCGGTGGTGGAGGAGCCCGGCTGACTGTCGACATGTTGCAGCCGCCAGCTGACCAGGGTGCCACCCGCATGCTCGACCGCGGTGGTCAGCAGCGGCTGGACATCGGCCGAGGTGAGCAGGATCGACCCGTCGGCGTCGACCGGGACGCCGACCCCTGCCCCCGCTGTGGCGGCTCGGTCGCGCGGCACCGTCACACCCTGATCCTCGCACGCCGCCGACAGTGGAAACATGGCTCCGTGGACGTCGCCCTGACCATCCTTGGCGTCGCCGCCGCCGTACTGGCGGTGACGGCGCTGGCCGAACGGCTCAAGTTCTCCGCCCCCTTGCTGTTGATGCTGGTGGGCATCGCGGCGTCGTTCGTGCCGTTCATGAAAGTGCCGGAGCTCAGCCCGGAGCTGGTGCTGCTGGGGCTGCTCCCGCCCCTGCTGTATGCGACGGCGATTCGCAGCTCCTTGATCGACTTCCGGGCCAACGAACGGGCGATCGGCGCGCTCTCGGTGGTGCTGGTCGTGGTGACCGCGCTGGGCGTGGGTCTGATCACCTGGTGGCTCCTGCCGGTCAGTTTCGCCGTGGCGTTCGCGCTGGGCGCAGTGGTGTCCCCACCGGACGCCGTCGCGGCCACCTCCATCGCCCGCCGGGTCGGCCTGCCGCGCCAGCTCGTCACGGTCCTGGAAGGCGAGTCCCTGGTCAACGACGCCACCGCCATTACCTGCCTGCGAGTCGCCATCGCAGCCATCGGCGGCGCGGTCTCCGCGGCAGAGGTGGCCGGGGGCTTCCTGATCGCGGCCGGCGGCGGAGTACTGGTCGGGTTGCTCGTCGCCGCGGCGGTGATCCCCATCCGGCGGCGGATCACCCAACCGGTGTTCGACACCGCCATCTCACTGCTGGTGCCGTTCGCCGCGTACGTCCCCGCCGAGAAGATCCCGCTCGGGCCGTTCCACGCCTCGGGGATCATCGCGGTGGTCACGGCGGGGCTGGTCCTCGGCCACAAGTCCCCGGTGATCCAGACCGGTCAGTCTCGGCTGAGCGAGCGGGTCAACTGGGCCACCATCTCCTTCTTGCTGGAGAACACCGTCTTCCTGCTGATCGGCCTGCAGGCGCGGCGCATCGTCACAGCGGTAGGCGAGTCGGAACTGTCCACGGGACGAATTCTCGTGTTCGTCCTGGCGGTGCTCGTCGGGGTGATTGTCATCCGGCTGGCCTGGGTCTCGGCGGCCCGGGTCTTCCTGTTCCGTCGCCGGTGGCGGCACGATGGCTACACGCCCCCGTGGGGGTACACGCTAGTGATCGGCTGGGCCGGGCTGCGCGGTGTGGTCACGCTGGCCGTCGCCTTCCTGATCCCGGCCGATGTGCCGGAGCGGGAGGTGCTGATCCTGGCCGCGATGGTGGTCACCGCGGGGACGCTGTTGCTGCAGGGTCTCACCTTGCCCTGGCTGGTCCGGGCGCTGAAACTGCGGGGGCCGGATGCGCGGTCCGACGCGCTGCAGGCGGCGACCGTGCTGCAGACGGCCTCCAACGCCGCGCTCGAGGCCCTCAACGACCTCGTCCAGCCGACCGATCCACCAGAGACCGTCGAGCTTCTCGGTGATCGGATCCGGGCGCGGCCGGAGGCAATGTGGGAGGCGCTGGGCCGCACGGACAGCGTCGAGACGCCGTCGGAGATCTACCGCCGACTGCGGCTGCAGACCTTGCAGGCCGAACGCGACGAGGTGCTGAAGATCCGGGCCAGTCGCACCATCGACCACGACGTCCTGGAGCAGGTACTGGCCTCCTTCGACATCGAGGAGTCGATGCTCAGCGTCGCCACCCGGCGCGCCGACCAGCTGTCGGAGGAACAACCAGTGCAGACCCCGGCCAGCCCGGTGGGCAGCTGCATCCACCTCGACCAGGCACCGGCCGAGATCGAGCCGGCGGGGTCCAGGATCTGTCAGGACTGCGTGCGGGAGGGCACCCGTACGGTGCACCTGCGAGTCTGCCTGACCTGCGGCAACGTCGGCTGCTGCAACTCCTCGGTCGGTCGCCACGCCGAGCGGCACGGCATGACGACCCAGCACCCGGTGATGCGCAGTCTCGAGCCGGGCGAGTCCTGGCGCTGGTGCTTCGTGGACGAGCTCCTGGGCTGATGCCCCATGCCGCGGCCCGACATGTATCAGGACTGGGCGGGCCGCCCTCTTGTCCGGTACACATGACTTGGGGAGGCGCCGTGGGAGGGGAAGGGACGGTGGAGGACAGCCTGGCCGGCCGGGCCGGTCGGCTGTTCGCGCTGTACCGCGCGGGCGACGAAGGGCAGATGGCCGAGCTGGTCAAGATCCTCACCCCAATCCTCTGGCACACCGCCCGAGCCGCCCGGCTGGACGCGGCCGCCGCCGAGGACGTGCTGCAGACGGTGTGGCTCACTCTGATCCGGAAGGCGGACACGATCACCGAGCCGCTCGCCATACTGCAGTGGCTGGTGGTCACGACGAAGCGTGAAGCCTGGCGAGTCGCCCGGACGCAGGCCAGGGTCCACCCGGACGACCTGGAGGCAGCCGGCGCCCCGCGCAGCGAAACCAGCGAATCGGCGGAGGACCTGGTGGTCCGCGCGACCAGTGACCACCGGCTGTGGCAGCACGTCGAGGGCCTGTCCGAGCGGTGCCAGGCCCTGCTGCGCGTGATCGCGTTCGCCGATCGACCGGACTACGCAGAGCTGGCCCAAGCGCTGGGTATGCCGCAAGGCAGCATCGGACCCACCCGGGGCCGGTGCCTGGCCAAGCTGCGGCTTGCCCTCGCCCAAGACCCCACCTGGGAGATGAGATGAACTCCGCCGACGATCGTGCGCTCGAGGAGCGGTTGGCTGCCGAGCCGATGGACCGGGACGACTTCGCCGTGCTGAACGCGATTCGCGCGTACTGGGACGAGCACGATCCGGTGCCCGACGGCCTGGTGGAACGCATTCAGTTCGAGCTCACCTTGGACGCGCTACACGCCGAGGTCGCAACTCTGACCCAGCTCGACCTGTCGGCGGCCGGCGCCCGCGGGTCGGCAACCGAATCGGTGCGGACCATCACCTTCACCAGCGAGTCGGCGACCACCATGGTGACCATCACCCCCGCGGCTGACGACCTCGTCCGGGTCGACGGCTGGGCCGCGCCCGGAGCCGGTATCCGGGTCGAGCTGGTGCTGACCGACGGCGCCCGGGAGACGATCGCCGACGAGGACGGCCGGTTCGTGTTCGACGCGGTGCCGACGGGGCTGGCGAAGTTCGTCCTGCACCTGCCGGGCGGCACGGGCTCCGCCACGGTGGTCAGCCCGACGATCGAGCTCTAGCGGCCTGCCTCTTTCGGCCGTTTCTCCGCACAAGGCCACATCCGAACGCGATCCGGGGCGTTTCCGGCTTCTTATCTCCGCACAAGGCCACATCCGAACCCGATGCAGGCTGCTATGGCTTGACCAGCCCGACCTTGGCGTAGACGTCGGCGAGAGTCGCGGAGGCGATCTCGCGGGCCCGTTCGGCGCCGCGGGCCAGGATCGCCTCGAGCTCCCCCCGCTCCTCCATCAGCTCAAGGGTGCGATTGCGGTACGGGGTGGCCACGTCGGTCACCGCCTCGGCGACTGCAGACTTCAGATCGCCGTAACCGCGACCCGCGAACTTCTCCACCAGGACGTCGACGTCGGTGTCGGTCAACGCCGCCAGAATGGTCAACAGGTTCGCCACCCCAGGCTTCTCCACCTCGTCGAACGTGATCTCCCGTCCGGAGTCGGTGACCGCGGACTTGATCTTGCGTACGTTCACCTTCGGGTCGTCGAGCAGCTCGATGATCCCGGTGGGTGCGGACAAGGACTTGCTCATCTTCGACGTCGGGTCAGCCAGGTCCCTGATCTTGCCGACCGACGGGACGATGTAGGGC
>JBKPNA010000330.1:0-4257 GCA_046765695.1 Actinomycetota bacterium
GCCCCGCTGACGTCCAAAACCACTGGCCTCGCTGACCGTCATGCCCTCGATGCCGAACGACTCGAGCGCGGTCTTCACTTCTTCTAACATGTGCGGCTTGATGATCGCGGTTACGAGCCTCATGCCGTCACCTCCTCATCATGAGCGGCACGTGAGCCGTTGGGTTGCCCCTCGTCGTCGGTTCGCTTCGGCGTGCTGCTGAACGACCCGCCCCGCAGACTTGCGCCCAGTGTGCCCAGATCGTAGCCGGTCTCGGCGTGCTCGCCGGAGTCCACGCCCTCGATCTCTTCCTCCGCCGTGACCCGGAAGCCGATGGTCTTGTGCAGGATGAAGCCGATGATCAAGGTCAGGATCAGGCTGTAGAACAGTACGCCGAAGGCTCCAACAGCCTGGCGCCACAGCTGGTCGAGGCCGCCGCCGTAGAACAGGCCGGTCTTCTCGTAGGTGATGGCCGCCGGCGAGCCAGGGGCGAGCAGCAATCCGACTGCAAGGGTGCCCCAGAGTCCACCGACCAGGTGTACGCCGACCACGTCAAGCGAGTCGTCGTAGCCCAGCTTGTACTTCAGGCCCACCGCCAGCGCGCAGAGCACACCGGCTACCAGGCCGAGGATGATCGCCCCGACGGGGGAAACCGAGGAGCAGGACGGGGTGATCGCCACCAGGCCGGCCACGATGCCGGATGCGGCGCCGAGCGAGGTGGGATGGCCGTCCCGGATGCGCTCGGTGATCAGCCAGCCCAGGCAGGCGGCACCGGTGGCCACCATCGTGTTGACCCAGACCACCGCGGCGGTGTTGCCCGCGGATAGCGCGGACCCTGCGTTGAAGCCGAACCAGCCGAACCACAGCAACCCGGCGCCAATCATGACCAGGGTCAGGTTGTGCGGCCGCATCGGTTCCCGGCGCCAGCCGATACGCTTTCCAAGAATCACTGCCAGAGCCAGGCCGGCGATGCCGGCGTTGATGTGCACCGCGGTGCCGCCGGCGAAGTCGATGGCCGCCAGGTTGTTGGCGACCCAGCCACCGATGTGGGTCACCACGTCGTTGTCGTTGGTCAGGGTGAAGTCGAACACCCAGTGGGCGACCGGGAAGTAGACCAGGGTCGCCCAGATGGCGACGAAGACCATCCAGGTGCTGAACTTGGCCCGGTCTGCGATGGCGCCAGAGATCAGCGCGACAGTGATGATGGCGAACACCGCTTGGAAGGCGACGAAGGCCATGGTCGGGTACGTGGAGTCGGTGTCCTCCATCAGACCCTTGAGGCCGAGGAACTCCAGCGGGTCCCCGAGCAGGCCGGCGCCGACGTCGTTGCCGAAGGAGAGGGAGTAGCCGTACAGCACCCAGAGCACCGATACCAGCGCCAGGGCTCCGAAGCTCATCATCATCATGTTGAGGACGCTCTTCGCGCGGACCATGCCGCCGTAGAAGAGCGCTAACCCCGGTGTCATCAGCAACACCAACGCTGCCGAGGTCAGCATCCAGGCGGTATCGCCGGAGTTGAGTTCGAGTAGGGTCATGTTGCTTCTTTCGGTGAAGTAACTGGATATGTCAGTGGCTTTGCGGCGGCTGGATCCGGTGCGGCGCAAGGCCTACGTTGAACTGTGCTCGTTCTGTGTTGCGCCAAAGGCGTGCTCGGTTACGCCCCTGTTCCAGTTGTCTCCGCTATGTGACAACGATGTTTCAGGCGGAAGGTCGGCTGGCCTGGCTGGCGGCCCAGGCCGAGGCCACCATCTCGTCCACGGTGTGCCGCATCCGCCAGTCCAGGTCCCGACCGGCCAGCTCGCCGGTGGCGACGATCTGAGCCGGGTCGCCTGGCCGCCGCCCGCGTACCTCCGGGGTGAAGGGAATCCCGGTAACCCGCGCCACCGCGTCCATGATCTGGCGGACCGACAGGCCGGTCCCGCTGCCCAGGTTGTAGACCGGTGCCAGCTCGGTGCCGGCGACCAGGGCCTGGGCGGCGGTGACGTGGGCAAGCGCCAAGTCGGAGACGTGCACGTAGTCGCGTACGCAGGTGCCGTCGGGGGTGGGGTAGTCGTCGCCGTTGATGTGCGGCACCCGGCCCTCGGCCAGTGCGGCGAAAATCAGCGGGAACAGGTTGTGCGGACTCGTGTCGGGCAGGTCGGAGTAGCCCGAGCCAACCACGTTGAAGTAGCGCAACGAGGTGTGGCGGAGCGGCTGGGCCTCGGACTCGGTGGCCCGGGCCTGATCGGCCAGCAGCCACTCGCCGATCAGCTTGGATTCTCCGTACGGCGACTCGGGCCGGGTCGGCGTCTGCTCGGTGACCACCTCCGCCTCAGGCGTGCCGTAGACGGCGGCACTGGAGGAGAAGACGAACCTGGCCACGCCATGCTCCGCCATGGTGCCGAGCAGGGCCACCATCCCGATGACGTTCTGCCGGTAGGTGTGCAGCGGCCGGCTGACCGAGACCCCGGCGTACTTGAACGCCGCGAGATGAACGACTCCGGCGATGTCGTGCTCGGTGAAGATCTGGTGCAGGAACTGGGCGTCGTTGACATTGCCTTCGTAGAACGGCACGCCGTGGACGACGAAGTCGCGGTGCCCGCTGGACAGGTCGTCGACCACCACCGACGGCAGGCCCTGCTCCGCGAATGCGCGTACCACGTGCGCTCCGATGTATCCGGCGCCCCCGGTCACCAACCAGGTCATCGTCTCGTCCTCTCGCCTCGGAGCCGCGGACAGCCTAACGGTGGAACTGCGCGTGTTGATCGGACGCTGTCAGTGGGTTCGGACAGGATCTAGGGCCATGGGCATGAACCGACAGAGCCGGTACGACGGCTCCGGCTTTCAGTCCGGCGGGTATCAGGATCCCGCGGATCCGCAGCAGGCAGACGAATTGCTCTCTACGCAGGTGCGGCAGTCGCTGAGTGCGGCATGGGAGCGGGGCTGGCAGCCGATGGACCTGCTGCACGTGATACGCCGAGACCGCGCCGAGTCGGTGCCGCTGCTCGCCACCGCCATCGGTGCTGAAGCGGTTGCGGCTGATGCCGAACAGCGAGCCCCGCGGCTCTGGCTCGAACAGCTGCGGGCGGTGGCCGATGACGCCTGGTCCGGTAGTGATGATGTCCACCGGCTGGCCCGAAAGGCCGTCAGACATGGCGTCCGGCTCCACGACGCGTTGATCGATCTGAAGTATCTGGCCGCGCTGCTCAGCATCCTTCCGGCGCTCGAACAACTGGTGCCGCCACCGTCGGCCTGGGGACGGCCATTCGCACGAACTCGCCTTGCCGAAGACCGCTCCGAACGTGCTCGGCTGCTGAATCGCATCCGGGGACTGCTCGCGAAGGCAGAGAACACCGAGTTCCCAGCGGAGGCGGAAACGCTCACGGCCAAGGCGCAGGACCTGATGACGAGGCATGCCATCGACGAGGCGCTGCTGCGCGGGTCGGCCGACGATCCGATCGAGGTCAGGGGAGTGCGGGTGCACATCCTCAACCCGTACCCGGCGGAGAAGGTCCACCTGCTGAACCAGGTAGCCCAGGCCAACCGGTCCCGGGCGGTCTGGAACAAGCCGCTGGGCATGGTAACGGTGATCGGCACGCCGACCGATGCGGACCTGGTGGACATGCTGTTCACGTCGCTGCTGATCCAGGCCACCCGGGCGATGTCTGCGGCGGGTACTCGCCGTGCCGGCTCCTTCCTCCGCTCCTCGTCGTTCCGGCGTTCGTTCCTGATGTCGTACGCGGTGCGCATCGGCGAGCGGCTGAACGAGACCAACGAGGCCGCGACTGCGTCGTACGGATCTGAGTTAGTGCCTCTGCTGCGGCGACAGACCAGTGCGGTGCAGGCCGAGTTCGATCGGCTGTTCCCGCGGATCCGGCAGGCCCGGTCGGGCCGTTACAACGCCGTCGGCTGGGAGGCTGGCCGAGCCGCGGCAGACCGGGCCGTTTTCGCCGCCGGCCGGATCACCGCCTAGCCGCGGCGTCGGGCCTGCCGGCGGTGCAGGGATCTGGAGGGGCACCATTGGCAAGGCTCCGAACAATGCTTATACCAATCCGATCTGTGAATCTGCTGTTGACTAGGCCTTTCACTTGTTATCGAACGCCTGTTCGAGTACCATGGAGGCATGGAATTCGGGGACGCCAGCGCAGTGGAGGACGCACTGGACGCCCTGAATGTCAGCCTTGACCATCTTGTGAAGCTGGTGGAGGACCGCGGCCTGGAAACCTTCGACGACACCCACCTGCTGGGGTTCTTGCAGGGGTTGGAGCGGCTGCGGAACCGGCTGCCGCTGGTCGACCA
>JBKPNA010000331.1:0-12025 GCA_046765695.1 Actinomycetota bacterium
GGCAGCCGTCTACCTACTCGGCCGCCGAACTGCGCCCCGATCACCGACCCGACGGCGATGACCAGAGCGACCAACCAATTGACCTCCGCACCGGGCTGCGCCCACGGCGTCAACGGCAGGATCGCGAAGACCAGCCCAGCGATCGCGTTCACGATCAACGCGAGCACGTTCTTCACCGCATTGATGCGATTCAAGGTCTCCGCAAGCGCGATGCCCATGATCCCCAGCAGCAGCACGCCCTGTGCCGCACCGAAGTAGCCGCCGTATACCCCGGTCAGCAGAATCCCGAACCACAGCCAGATCGGTCCAGTCCCCCGCCTCGCCTCCGAGTCCGCTCCATGAGGCTCGGCGAGCCGTCGCGACAGCCACGGCTGGATGACCACCAGCACGCATCCCAGCCCGATCAGGGCCGGCACGATCGCTGCGAAGGCCGACGGCGGCAGCACCAGCAGCAGCACCGCGCCGATAATCCCACCGATCAGGGATGCGAGGCCCAGCCTCATCACCCGGTCGCGCTGACCGGCCAGCTCCGGCCGCATCGACAACACCCCGGAGAGCGATCCCGGGGCCAGGCCGATGGTGTTCGAGACGTTCGCAACCACCGGCGGCACGCCCAACGCCAGCAGAGTCGGGAACGTGATCAACGTGCCAGCCCCGACCACGGTGTTGATCAGGCCCGCCGCTGCTCCGGCCCCGAACAGGGCCAGCAGCTGGAGCCAGGTCACCGCGGCAGGTTAGCCTGCCCCTCGGGATCGTACGTCGTCGCGTACTCGGGCCCGCCCGAGTATCCAGACCGAGCCGGGTACTGAGGTTCCGTCTGGGTGTCGGAACCGTTCGGACCGGAGGAGACGGCCAGCTGCTCGGCCACCGACGACCGGTCGCCGCTGTGCCGGATCGGAGTCTCGAGCTCCTTGGCGGCCGCGATGGCCTCCTCGATGGTCTTGTCGGCGGCGGCGTCCTCCTCCGCGTCCTGGCGTCGGATCTCCGCCTGGACGTCGATCTTCTCCGGTGCACTGAACTCACCCTTTGCCGCGGTCGGAATGGCCGAGGCCACCGACCCGACGGCACTGCCCAGACCCTTCAGGGCGTCGTTCAGCTCGCTCGGCACTATCCAGACCTTGTTGGCGTCACCCTTGGCGATGGTCGGCAGCATCTGCATGTACTGGTACGCCAGCAGCGCCTGGTCCGGCTGCCCGGCATGGATGGCGCCGAATACCGTGGTGATCGCCTGCGCCTCGCCCTCGGCGCGCAGCATCTTCGCCTGCCGCTCGGCCTGGGCGCGCAGCACCGCAGCCTCCCGGTCACCCTGCGCACGCAGGATGGCCGACTCCTTCTCACCACCCGCCGACAGGATCTGAGACTGCCGCTGGCCCTCGGCGATCAGGATCGCCGCGCGCTTGTCCCGCTCAGCCCGGGCACCCTTCTCCATCGCGTCCCGGATGGTGGCCGGCGGCTCGATGGCCCGCAGCTCCACCCGGTTCACCTTGATCCCCCACTTGCCGGTGGCCTCGTCCAGCACGATGCGCAGCTTCTGGTTGATCTCCTCGCGGCTGGTCAGGGTTTCCTCCAGGTCCAGTCCGCCGATGATGTTGCGCAGCGTGGTCATGGTCAGCTGCTCGATGGCCCGGATGTAGTCCTGGGCCTCGTACGCGGCCCGCACCGGATCGATGATCTGGAAGTAGATCACCGAGTCGATGTTGACCATCAGGTTGTCCTCGGTGATGACGCCCTGCGGCGGGAACGGCACGACGTTCTCCCGCATGTCGAGGTTGTAGCGCACCTTGTCCAGCACCGGGAAGACCAGGTGCGGGCCAGGCTCCAAGGTGCGCTTGAACTTGCCGAGCCGCTCGATCACGCCGACCCGCTGCTGCCGGATGACTTTGATCGTGCTGGCGACGAAGAAGATCACCGCCAGCACAATGGCGATGAGGACGATTAGGGTTGCGATGTCCACGTCTTTCCTTAACTAAGGGGATTCACGGCAGTACACACCGTGCAGGGGGTCACGGCAGCGCGCCGTGCTTGGGATAGACCACGGCGATGGCGCCGTCGATCTCATAGACCTCGACCTCGGTACCTTGCTCGATCACCTGATCGGACAGGTAGGGCCGGGCGGTCCAGCTCTGGCCGTCGACCTTGATCTCACCGCCGGTCCGGTCGATCTGCGACACTGCCACCCCGCTGCTGCCGACCATCTTGGCGGTCGAGGACCGGTAGCCCGGCATGTTACGCACGTGCGCCATGATGGTCGGCCGGAGCAGCGCCAGCATGCCGACACTCACGCCTGCGGCCACCAGGATCTGCAGCCACCACAGCCCGGGCGCCAGCACCGCAACACCGGCCCCCACCAGCGCCCCGACGGCGAACATGATCAACACGAAGTCGAGCGACAGAATCTCGGCCACAGCTAGCAGGAAGGCAAGGCTCAACCACAGGGCCCAGGCGTTGTCGCCCAGCCAATCTGTCAAGTTCACCTCCACGACGGGCCCCGAACTGCACCGAAATCTTCGTCTTCCATGGTGCCAGTCGACTAAAGTGCGCGCGCGGCGAACCGGCCGCCGTCGGATGTCAGCGCAAGCTCCAGATCGAACGTCGCCGTCAGGTTCTCGGCGGTGAGCGACTCGTCCAGCGGACCGGCCGTCACCACCTTGCCCTGCTTCATCAGCATGGCGTGGGTGATTCCGGGAGGGATCTCCTCCACGTGGTGGGTGACCAGCACGGACGCCGGCGCGTACTCGTCCTGGGCGAGATCGCCGAGTGTCCGCAGCAGCGCCTCGCGGCCGGCCAGGTCCAGCCCGGCCGCCGGCTCATCCAGCAGCAGCAGCTCGGGATCGGTCATCAGCGCCCGCGCGATCTGCACCCGCTTGCGCTCGCCCTCGCTGAGCGTGCCGAACGTTCGGTTGGCCAGATGATCGATCCGCAGCGACCCCAGCAGCTCGGTCGCCCGCTCGTGGTCCAGCTCATCGTAGGCCTCCCGCCACCTGCCGAGCACCGCGTACGAGGCGGAGACCACCACGTCATGCACCCGCTCCCCCCGCGGGATCCGCTCGGCAAGCGCTGCCGAGGTGAGGCCGATCCGGGGTCTCAGCTCGAAGACGTCGACCGTGCCGAGCACCTCACCGAGCAGCCCGGCTACGCCCGCCGTGGGGTGGATCTGCGCGGAGATCACCTGCAGCAGCGTCGTCTTGCCGGCGCCGTTCGGACCGACGATCACCCAACGGTCGGCCTCGTCCACCCGCCAGGTGATGTCATTGATCAAGGTGGCGCCATTCCGGACGATGGTCACCCCGGCAAGGTCCACCACTGCCACCATGGCATCAACCTATCGTCCGGTCATCTCCACGGACGGCAGCCGGGGCGCGGCGCGGGCTGACATAGATTTGCGCGATGGAGTCGGTGGCTTCGGTGCGCATGACCGCAAACCTGAACTCGCTGATTCGCGGCCAGCAGACGCCTGCGCAGGCCGAGCGGGCCATCGTCGGACCCGACGTCGTCCACCACGTCGTCGACCCCGACGGAGTGCTGGGTCTTGACCCGCTGCAGGCCTCCACCCTGGACGCCGGTCTGGAGCGGCTGCGCGATGTCGAACGCGAAGGGTGGTTCCTCGCTCTTCCCGTGCCCGGCACGTTGGCACCGCTCCGCGGCCCGGCGCAGTTCAACTCTGCAGCGCTGGAGCAGGGCGAAGCCGTGGTTGCCAGCTCGGCCGGCGTCGGTCTGGTGCCCTTACGGCTGGGGCCGGCCGTGCAGTGGCGGGTCTTCCACGCTGAGCGGCCGCTGGCGCCGGCCAGTCCGTACGACGCCGAACGGGCGTTGAACGAAGTGATTCTCACCGCTGCGGAGACACTGGGCCAGCTTGACGTGGCCGCCGGTCCGCGACCGGCGGAGGCGGAAGGACCGCTGCTGGCTCCCGGCTACAGCAGCCGTCAGCGAGCCACGGCCGAGCGGGCGGCGCGCCTGCTGGCGATGTGTGATGCCGCCCTGGACCACGACGGGGCCAGCATCTCAGCCTTCGAAGCGGAACGCCGGGCGGGTGAGCTGCGGCGCGTACGCACCTTGGCCGGCGAAGCCCTCGGCGCCGCGGTCAGCTGGTTGCGCTAACCGGCCGCGAAACCCGGCCGCTGAGCAGGCCACCCGTATCCTTGCCCGCATGTCCGCGGAGCCCCCGCCCCGACCCGGGGTCCTGTTCGCCATCGGCGGCGCCGAGGACAAGATCCGTCGCCGGTCGGTGCTCGGGGCGTTCGTGGCGGCGGCCGGGGATCGGCCCCGGATCGCCGTCGTTCCCTCGGCGTCCTCGCTTGGCGGCGAAGTGGTCGAGGTCTATCAGGCCGTTTTCACGGCGCTCGGTGCGAGAGAGACCATCGCCTTACGGCCGCAGAGCCGCGCCGATGCCGCCGACCCCGATCTGGTGGCGCCACTTGCCGAGGTGAACGCGATCTTCATGACCGGGGGCAACCAGCTCAAGTTGAGCTCCTTCATCGCCGGCACCCCGTTCGGCACGGCGATCCTGGACGCGTATCAGCGCGGCGCCGTGGTCGGCGGCACCTCGGCAGGGGCCAGCATCCTCTCCGAGCACATGATCGCCTTCGGGTCTGGCGGCGCCACTCCGAAGCAGCGGATGAGCCAGCTGTCTGCGGGGCTCGGGCTGCTCCGCGGCGTGATCATCGACCAGCACTTCGAACAGCGCAACAGGTACGGCCGGCTGCTGTCCCTGGTTGCCCAGTCGCCCTCACTGCTGGGGCTCGGCATCGACGAGGACACCGCGGCGGTGATCCGGGACGGCGACCAACTCGAGGTTCTCGGGCGCGGCGCGGTGACCGTGGTCGACGGCCAACACCTCGTCGCCAACGCGTACGCGGCCAAGCGCACCGCCCCGCTACTGGTCTCGGGAGCGGTGCTGCACGTGCTGCCGGCCGGCAGCACGTTCGACCTGGCGACCCGGACGCTGGTCGCTCACACGACGCCGGTGCCCGACGAAGAGGTGCTAGCGGTCCGGGCGGCCGAAGCCAAGCTGGCCATGGGCGACGCTGCATCCTTTAGCGCGGCGCTGCACCCTTTCCAGGGGGTGCAGCGTCATCGAAAGGGTGCAGGGTGATCCCCTCAACTCGCCACGGGCAGTGACCGGCCGGTCTCGAGCACCGTCTTCATGGCGTCGAGCACCCAGACCCAGCCGTCCTTGACGTTTTCCCAGGTCAGCGGGCTCTGCTCCAGGCAGCTGTGCACCAGCCGGACCCGGGTCAGCCCGTCGCCTGCAAGCTCCACCAGCCACTCGACCCGCCCGGCCGGCTCGTTGGACATCTCCTCGTCATAGAGGACGTGCCAAGTGTGGACGAAGCGACCCGGCTGCCCGTCCATCGGCGGCGTCATCTCCTCGATCATGCCGTCGGTCGCCGGCCGGCCCTCGGGCAGCACCACCTTCCGATAGGGACGCCCAGCGACCGGCGGCTCCACGAATCCTGTCCGATGGAAGTACCGGCGGGTCCACTCTGAGTCGGTGATCGCGGTCCACACCTGTGCCGGCGAGGCGGCGATGTAGATCTGGTAGACGTGGTCAGGGCGGTCCATGGCGGTTCCTTCTGATTCGGTCGGTGTGCGGAGACTGGCCAGCTGGTCGTCCAGCTCCACCAGTGCGGCAGTAAACGGGGCGGCGTACTTGCTCACCCAGCGATGGGCGATCTGAGTGATCGGGACGGGGTTCAGATAGTGCAGCCGGGTCCGTCCGTTCTTGGCGGTGGTGACCAGATTCGCGTCCTCGAGCACTCGCAGGTGCTTCATCACGCCGAACCGGGTCATCTCCGGCGACAGGTTGCACAGCGCCCCCACCGACTGGCCGTCAGCGGCAAACAACGCGTCCAGGATGGTTCGCCGGGTCGGATCGGCGAGAGCCCGGAACACGTCGACTGCCGTATCCATGTGTATTAAAATATGTGACCATATGGTCACATGTCAACGATCCGGCCCAAATGCGAGGATCTGAACCGTCCCACCGCCAAAGGAGCTGATCGATGGACAGCAGCCAGCCGACCCCACAACCGGACCTGAAGATCATCTCCAGCCGGGTCTATCGCGGCCCGAACGTCTGGCACTACGAGCCGGCCATCCAGCTCGTGGTCGACCTCGGAGTGCTGGAGGACTTCCCCACCGACAAGCTGCCGGGCTTCGCTGACGGACTCCTCGAGCGGCTGCCGGGCCTGGCCAACCACACCTGCAGCCGCGGACGTCGCGGCGGCTTCGTCGAGCGGCTGCACGAGGGCACCTGGGTCGGTCACGTTGCCGAGCATGTCGCGCTGCAGCTGCAGCAGTCGGTCGGCCACGACATGCGCCGCGGCAAGACCCGCCAGGTGAAGGGTGAGCCTGGCCGCTACAACGTCATCTACGCCTACTACGACGAGTCGGTCGGGCTGGCGGCCGGCGAGCTCGCGGTCAAGCTGGTCAACGACCTGGTAGAGCACGGCCCGGACTTCGACTTCGACGTGGAGCTCGAGCGGTTCATCGTCCGGGGTGAGCGCACGGCGTTCGGCCCGTCGACCCAGGCCATTGTGGAGGAGGCGGTGAGCCGCGACATCCCCTATCTGCGGCTGAACACGGCGTCCCTCGTCCAGCTCGGCCAGGGAGTGCACCAGCAACGCATCCGGGCGACCATGACCTCGCTGACCTCCTCGGTCGCGGTCGACATCGCCAGCAACAAGGAGTTGACGCTCACCCTGCTGTCAGCCGCCGGGCTGCCGGTGCCCCGCTCCCAGTCGGTGCGCACGGTCGACGACGCGGTCCGGCTGGCCAATCGGATCGGCTATCCGGTGGTGCTCAAGCCGCTGGACGGCAACCACGGCCGCGGCGTGATGCTCGATCTGCGCAGCGACGACGACGTACGCCGGTCGTTCGACGCCGCCAAGGCTGAGTCCCGTGGCGGCCTGGTCGTCGTCGAGACCTTCGTCACCGGCCGTGACTACCGCTGCCTGGTGATCGACGGCCGGATCGCCGCGATCGCCGAGCGGGTACCCGCACATGTCATCGGTGACGGGCGGAGCACGATCAGCCAGCTGGTGGAGCGGACCAACGCCGATCCGCGCCGCGGGGTCGGCCACGAGAAGGTGCTGACCCGGATCAGGGTCGACCAGGCCGCCATCGACCTGGTGGCCGCGCAGGGCTACGCCATGGAGGACGTCCCGCTGGAGGGCACCATGGTCAAGCTGACCCTTACCGGGAACATGTCGACCGGCGGGATCTCCATCGACCGCACCTTCGAGGCCCATCCGGAGAACATCGAGATCGCCGAGGAGGCGGCCCGGGTGGTCGGCCTGGACATCGCCGGCATCGACTTCATCGCCCCCGACATCACCCAGCCCGTGCGGGAGACCGGCGGCGGCATCTGTGAGGTGAACGCCGCCCCCGGCTTCCGGATGCACACCCATCCGACGGTGGGTGACCCGCAGTACGTGGCGAAGCCGGTGGTCGACATGCTGTTCCCGCCCGGTACGCCGAGCCGCATCCCGATCGTGGCGGTGACCGGCACCAACGGCAAGACGACCACGGCGCGGATGATCGCCCACATCTTCAAGGGCATCGGCAAGAAGGTGGGCATGACCTCGACCGACGGTGTGGTGATCGACGAGCGGCTGGTGATCCGCTCCGACGCCTCGGGGCCCCGGTCCGCGAAGATGGTGCTGCAGAACCCGCGGGTCGATTTCGCGGTGTTCGAGGTCGCGCGCGGCGGCATCCTGCGCGAGGGCCTCGGCTATGAGCGCAACGACGTCGGCGTGGTGCTGAACGTCCAGCCGGACCACCTTGGACTCCGCGGGGTCGAGACCCTGGAACAGCTCGCCGACGTCAAGGCGGTGATCGTGGAAGCCGTGCCCCGCAACGGGTTCGCGGTGCTGAACGCCGACGACCCGATGGTCCGCGAGATGCGCCGGCGCTGCTCGGGCCGGATCTCCTGGTTCACCATGGCCCCGCCGGGGAGCGAGATCCGCGACTACGTCGACGACCACTGCCGGCGCGGTGGCCGCGCCGTGGTCCTGGAACGAAGCGATCTGGGCGACATGATCGTCATCCAGCAGGGTCCGCGATCGATGCAGCTGGCCTGGACCCACCTGCTGCCGTCCACCTTCGGCGGCCGGGCGATGGTGAACGTGCAGAACGCGCTGGCGGCCACCGCCGCCGCGTTCGCCGCCGGAGCGTCGCTGCATGACATCCGCCAGGGTCTGCGTACCTTCACCACCAGCTACTACCTGGCCCCGGGACGTATGAACGAGGTGCAGGTCCAGGGCCGTACGGTGATCGTGGACTACTGCCACAATGTGCCGGCCATGATCATGCTCGGCGACTTCGTGGACCGGACCGGCGCGACGCTGGATGCGGTCAACGACCTCGGCCACGCCTCCCGGATCGGGGTGATCTCAACCGCCGGGGACCGGCGCGACACCGACATGACCGAGCTGGGCGAGGTCGCGGCGCGGCATTTCGACGTGGTGATCGTGCGCGAGGACGCGAACCCGCGCGGCCGGGTACGCGGTGAGGTCGCCGAGCTCGTCGCCGGCGGGGTCCGTCGGGCGATGGCGGAGGGCGCTCGGTGCAAGCAGGTCGAGATCGTGCTGGACGAGCTGGCCGCGACCCGGCATGCGATGGCCCGCTCCAACCCGGGCGACCTTGTCGTCATCTGCGTCGACCGGCACGTCGCGGTGATGGCGGAGCTGGAGTCGTACGGCCACCAGGCGCAGCCCGGGTCGCGGGCCGAGACGAGTGAGTTCGACAACGCGGTCGGTGACCCGGACTTCGCCCCCGAACCGAGCGCGCTGACCTAGTGCCCTGGCCGTATCCCTGTTGCGGCCCTGTGCGGAGAAACGAGCCCCCAACCAGCCCAAACCCCCACCACATGCGACCTTGTGCGGAGAAACGGACGCAGCCCGTCGAGCCGACCGGTGGTTGACCTGCCAGAAGTTGCGGGTCACACAGTGCGGGTGCGGAGCACCTTGTCCCGCAGCTCGTCCGGGCTGTCGCGAGTGGCGCCATGTGCAGAAAGCCACATGTCGACTTCGTCCCGATCCTGATGGGTCATGACCGCCACCACGTCACCGTCGGAGGCCTGACCGACGAGGGAGGCCAGGCCCGCCACCTCGGTCAGGTGCTCAGGCACCGAGGTCACCCCGGCACGCGCTGCGCCGGCCGACATCAGCTCCCCGAGCTGTGCCGCCGACCGGCCACGCAGATACGCGGTCTTGTGCACGATCTCCACCACATCCGCCGCGAGGGCGGCGATCTCTCCGAGGCGGACGAACACCTCGCCCCCCCGGTCACCGGCCGTGCCCACTCCGAGGAGCAGCCTGCCCCCAGAAGGCCGGAGGCCGTTCATGATCTCCAGCAGTGCTTCGAGACCGGCCTCGTTGTGCGCCAGATCGATCACCACACTGGCCGACCCGCCACCCGGCAGCGGCACGGTCCAGACATTCATCCGCCCGGGATTGCTCGTGCCGGGATCGAACGCGCGCAGGCCGGTGGCGACCTGGTCGGCGCTGAAGCCGAGGGCCAGCGTCGCCGAGGTGACGGCGAGCGCATTCTCCACGTTCACTCTGCTCAGCCCGGCCAGGGTCATCGGCACGTCAACGACCGGAACGACCGCCAGCGGGTCCCGGCCGGCGGACAGCACGGCAACCCAGCCGTCGAGCACGGTGCTCACCCGACCGCCGCGGTCCAGCACTACTCGGCCCGACGGTGAGTCCGGGTCGGTGCTGAACACCCATATCTGCGCCTTGGTACCGAGCCGCATGGCGAAAGTCCGCGGGTCGTCGGCGTTCAACACGCACCAGCCCGTCGGCTTGGTGATCTTGGTGATCACGGCCTTGACCTCGGCAAGCTGGTCGAGGGTCTCGATTCCCCCCAGGCCGAGATGGTCGGCGCTGATGTTGGTGACCACCGAGACGTCGTTGTAGGCCACGCCGACGCCTCGGCGCAGAATCCCGCCGCGAGCCGTCTCCGTCACCGCGAGCTGCACTCCCGGCAGGGCCAGCACCTTGCCGGCTCCGCTCGGCCCGGAGAAGTCACCCTCGTCGACCAGCATGCCGTTGTGGTAGATCCCGTCGGTGCTGGACCAGCCCACCGACCACCCCGCCCGTTGGGCGACGAAACCGATCATTCGCGAGGTGGTGGTCTTGCCGTTGGTCCCGGTGACGGCGACCACGGGAATCGTCGGCCGGATCAGCCGCGGAGGTGAACCGGCCGGCGCGGCGGCGAGTGACCGCCCGCCGGCGTCGAGTGCCGCCAGCATCGCCTCCGGACCTGCCGCCAGCTCGTCGACCACCGCAGCCAGCCCGTACGCCAGCGTCTCGGCCCGGGTCGAGTTGCGCCAGGGATAGGCGACTACCACCTCGGTGACCGAGCTGCCGGCCCGGCACCGTACGGCCAGTCGGGTCACCCCTCCGGCCCCGGCCAGCCGCCGGACCACCCAGGTCAGGAGCCGGAAGGCGAAGCGCTGCCGAAACGCGGATCCGGCCGGACCCGGCCTGGTCTCCCCGAGCCCCATTGCCTGGCCGAGCAGCCGGGCGCTGGCGGCCGGGATCTCCAACAGCCCGGCACAGTCGAGGGTGACCTTGGCCGCCGGCCGCGGAAAGTAGAGGTTCGGACCATCGAGCAACCGTGCCTCGACCAGTGACAGGGGCCGAGCCCGCTCCCCCGGCATTCGATCAGGCGCCGGTGGAGTGCAGGCCGCCGTCGACGTGGATCATCTCCCCGGTGGTCTTGGGGAAGAAGTCGCTGAGCAGGGCCACCACGGCCTTGGCCGTGGGCGTGATGTCCTTGGGATCCCAGCCGATCGGTGCCCGCCGGCCCCAGACGTCGTTGAACTCATCGGCGCCGCCAATGGCCTTCTTGGCCAGGGTCTCCAACGGCCCGGCGGCGACGAGGTTGACTCGTACGCCCTCCGGGCCGAGGTAGCGGGCCAGGTAGCGGCTAGTGCTCTCCAGCGCCGACTTGGCCACCCCCATCCAGTCATAGACCGGCCAGGAGACCCGAGCGTCGAAGGTGAGCCCCACCACCGAGACCGACTCTGCCAGCACGGGCTTGCAGGCCATGGTGAGAGAGGCCAGGGAGAACGCCGACACCTGGAGTGCGGTGCTGACGTCGGCCCACGGCGTGGACAGGAACTTGCCGCCCAGCGCGGTCTCGGGATTGGCGAACGCCAGCGAGTGGACCAGACCGTCCAGCCGGCCGACGTGCTGACCCAGGTTGTCGGCCAGCGCTGCCAGATGCTCCTCATTGGTGACGTCAACCTCGAGCAGCGGCGGGACCGGATCCAGCTTCTTGATCACCCGGCCGGTCAGGCTCATCGCCCGGCCGAAGTTGGACACGACCACCCTGGCGCCCTCCGCCTGGGCGATCCGGGCCACGTGGAACCCGATCGAGGTGTCGAGGGTGACCCCGGCGACCAGGATGCTCTTGCCCTCCAGGATTCCCATCTAATGTCCCATCCCGAGGCCGCCGTCGACCGGGATCAGGGCGCCGGTGATGTAGCCCGCGTCGTCGCTCGCCAGGAACTCGATGGTGGCGGCGATGTCGTCGACCGTGCCCATCCGGCCGAGCGGGATCTGCTCGGCGTACTTGCCCTTCAGGTCCTCGCTCAGCTCAGCCGTCATGTCGGTCTCGATGAAACCCGGCGCGACCACGTTGGCGGTGACCCCACGAGAGCCGAGTTCGCGGGCCAGCGAACGGGCCAGACCGACCAGCCCGGACTTGGATGCCGCGTAGTTCACCTGGCCGGCAGAGCCGACCTGCCCCACCACGGATGAGATGAAGACGATCCGGCCGAACCGGCCACGGATCATCGGCCGCGCAGCACGCCTGGCGACCCGGAACGCGCCGGTGAGGTTGGTGCCGAGCACGCTGTCCCAGTCCTCGTCGCTCATCCGGAGCAGCAGCGTGTCGCGGGTGATCCCCGCGTTCGCCACCAGGACCTCCACCGGACCCAGCTCCGACTCCACCGAGGCGAACGCGGCCTCCACCTGTGCCGGGTCCGTGACGTCGCAGGCCACGCCGAGAA
>JBKPNA010000332.1:0-9214 GCA_046765695.1 Actinomycetota bacterium
CTCGTCGTCACGCCCTACTACTCCAAACCACCTCAGGCAGGACTCCTCGAGCACTTCCGCCGTGTCGCCGACTCGACGGATGTCCCGGTCATGCTCTACGACATCCCCGGCCGGGCCGGTACCGCGATCGCCAGCGACACCATGTTGCGGCTGGCCGAGCACCCAATGATCGTCGCGGTCAAGGATGCCAAGGGCGATCTGACCGCCTCGGCGCAGGTGATGGCGCAGTGCGATCTTGCCTACTACTCCGGCGACGACGCCATGACTCTGCCGCTGCTGGCCGTTGGCGCCGTGGGAGTGGTCGGTACCTCGACACACTTCAGCGCAGTCGGGACCAAGGCGATGATCGAGGCGTACGCCGCGGGAAAGGTCTCCGAGGCGCTGCTCTGGCACCGCCGGCTGCTGCCGATCTACACCGGCATCTTCGCCACCCAGGGCTGCATCCTGGTCAAGGCCGGGTTGCAGCTGCAGGGCCGGCCGGTGGGCGGGGTGCGGTCACCGCTGGTCGCGGCAACCCCCGCTGAGGTCGATGGTTTGCGCGCCGCCCTGGCCGCGGCCGGTCTGACCTGAGTCAGCTCCCTCACAAAACCGGTCACAAACGACAGATTCCTGGCCTGGTGGGTTGGCGTTTGGACCGGTTTCGGAACGAGGAACGCCACCTGTGGCCGGGGCGTTGGACCGGGTGAGGAGGCGACCGTCGTGCACAGCCAATTGCCAGCAATCGCTCAGGGGTTTGCCAGGAAGGCCAGCGAGAATGGCGCCCACAGGGGGAAGTTCTTCGACCGTGCCACGATCGGTAAGGAGGTGGTCCGGATGCTTCGCCGGCTCACCGCCGATCCGAAGGTCCCATCGACCGTTCCCGTGCCACCGCAGGTGGACCCGGCAGGCGATCTGGACTGGACGCCGCCCAGCTGGGAGGAACTGGTCCGCGACCACGGTGCCCGCGTCTACCGCCTGGCGTACCGGCTGACGGGCAACCGGCCCGACGCAGAAGATCTCACCCAGGACGTCTTCGTCCGGGTGTTCCGCTCGCTGCACCGGTTCCAGCCGGGGACCTTCGAGGGCTGGCTGCATCGCATCACCACCAACCTCTTCCTGGACAGTGCCCGACGCCGGCAGAAGATACGCTTCGACGGGTTGGCCGAAGGGTCGGCAGAACGGCTGCCCAGCGCCCTGCCGGGTCCGTCGGATCAGCTGGCCGACGCCGACCTGGACCACGATGTGGCGGCGGCGCTGGCTGCCCTGCCGCCGGAGTTCCGGGCTGCGGTCGTGCTCTGCGACATCGAGGGTCTCAGCTACGAGGAGATCAGCGCGGTGCTCGATGTCAAGATCGGCACTGTACGCAGCCGGATCCACCGGGGTCGCGCTCAGCTGCGCGCCGCCCTCGACCATCGCCGGCCCACCGGACGGCGGCACCGCTATCTTGGAGTCGAGGTGGAGGCCGGTAATGGCGCCCCGGACAGACCTAGGCGGCCGAGTTTGGAGTCGGCGGGGCCATCGTGAGGCGGGCGCCCTGCGCCGACCTCGCGGAACTGCGGTCGGCGTACGTCGACGGCGCGCTCAGCGACGCTGACCGCGAGAAGCTGTTGACACACCTGGTCGGCTGCCCCCAGTGCAGAGATGATGTGGCAGATCTCCGCGCCGTGCGCGAGCTGCTCAGCAAGGCCCGGGACGATGATGCATCGGCTGCGCCTGACCTCTCGGCGCGGCTCGTCTCCATCGCCGGTAGCGAGGCGACGGAGCCGCTGTGGACCCGTCCGTTCCGGCGGCCGCACGCTGAACGGAGCGCCGGGCTGCCGAGTCGTCGGCGGGCGCGGCGGGTCAGGGTAACCGCTGTGGTCACTGCGACAGTGGGAACCGTCACTGCCGCCGGTGTCCTCGGGTACGCCGCAGCCCCGTCGACCGGGCTTGCCGTCGTCGGCGATCAGACCGGGCGGGCCCAAGCCGCCTTCAGTTCGAGCATCGGACAGTTCCCGCTGGCCAGCGACGCGCTCGGTGCGGTGATGCTGGCCGACGCGTCGAAGTTGGCCACTGCTCCGGCTGCACTGGACCCGGGGCCGTCCCAGGCGTTCGGGGCATCGCTGTCCAGCACCGAGGCGCAGGCCCTGATGCAGCGGGCGGCCGACAGCCAGCATGCCGTCAGCTACTCCGGTCGGCTGGCGTTCTTCGCTGCGCGCGGGGACCGTGCCATGCGGGCCGTGATCGAGGTAGAGGCAAGGACCGGGCAGGGCAGCCAGATCAACGTGCTGAGTACGACCGGGCAACAGCTGCTCCGCGGATTCACCCCTGCGGCACTGTCGTCTCGCGTCGTCAATGACGAGCTGCTCGCGCTGCTCGAGGCCAACTACAACCTGACCGGTACCCAGGGGGCAACGGTGGCCGGACGCAGCGCAACCGTGGTGGCCGCCTGGCGGGGAGGACAGCCGGCCGCCCGCTGGTGGCTGGACGACCAGACCGGCATCGTCCTCTGGCAGGAGCTCTACGGACCAACCGGCGTGGTTGACCTGTCCTTCGGCTTCACCTCGGTGGCGGTCAGTCCCACCGCGCAGATCATGGACCACCTGCCGCCTCGACTGGTCACGCCCAGCACGACGACCTCCCTCTCTGTCTCCAACGTCACGGGGTTGACGGCCGCCGGGTGGTCCTGCCCTGGCGAGTTGGCGGGCATGTCCCTGGTGCGGCTGCGTACCGATCGCGCCGCTGATCCCACTGTGTTGCTGCTGGTGTACAGCGACGGCGTCGCCACGGTGGGGGTCTTCGAGCAGCGCGGGCGGCTCGGCGGCGAGCCGACAGGTTCGTCGTGGGACCCCGGTCTGCAGGCGTACACCCATCACGGGCCGTCACAGGTGGCAACGTGGCAGTCCGGCGACCTCGTCTTCACCGTCGTCACCGACGGGCCGGCTGACGTCCTCAGCCGGGCGGTCGGTTCCTTGCCGCACGAGCGGACCGAGCCGCCGACTACGATTGATCGCGTCAAGGAGGGCTGGGTCACGATTCTGGCCGGATTGAAGGGGTAGCAGTTGGTAGAGAGCACCCCAGCGGACCGGCCGGCCAGGGACGGACCACTGCCCGACACCCGTTACTTCGGGCCCTTCGGCGAGCCACCGAGCGACTACCGGTTCGCCAACGAGGCCGAGGGCCAACCACCCGAGCTTGCCTATGCTGAACCGTCAGAGGGCCGGCCGCCTGCCGCCGCAGCCCCTCGAGTGCCTTCGCCCCCTACCGGAACAGCCGCCGAACCCGGGCGCACCGCGCGTCCGGCGGCCTTGCTTGGCGTCGCCGCCGTGACCGCCCTGCTGGTCGGTGGCGGCGCGGGCTACGGCGGCGCACTGCTGGCCGAGCGGAGCTCCGCACCGATCGCGGCGTCCGGGTCGACGTCGCCTCTGCAGGGTCCGAGCCCGACTGCGTCGGCAACGATCTCCGAACCGCTACCATCCAGCACGACCATGGATACGGTAGCGGTCGCCAAGCGCACTCTGCCTGGCACTGTGACGATCCAGGTGGGGCGGTCGACCGGCTCCGGCTTCGTCATCGATGACCAGGGCCGGATCCTGACCAACAACCACGTGGTGGCCGGCGCGCCCACGGGCGCGACCATCCGAGTTGGCTTTACCGACGGCCGCCGGCAGACGGCCACCCTGGTCGGCCGCAGCCCGTCGTACGACCTGGCCGTGATCAAGATCACGCCGGCCGGCTCTCTCCGGCCGGTGGAACTCGGCGACTCCGATGCCGTCCAGGTCGGTGAGCCGGTGGTGGCGATCGGCGCCCCGCTCGGACTGCCGGGCACGGTGACCCAGGGCATCGTGTCGGCCCAGAACCGACCCGTGGTGGTGCACTCCGTCGGTGACGCCGACGCCCCGTACGCGTTCATCGACGGCATCCAGACCGATGCGCCGATCAACCCCGGGAACTCCGGCGGCCCGCTGGTGGATGCGCGCGCCCGGGTCGTCGGGATTACCTCGGCCATTCTCACCCGGGGGAACAGCGAGCAGCAGACCGGCAATATCGGCCTCGGATTCGCCATCCCGATCAATCAGGCCAAGACCATCGGCGATCTGTTGATCAAGACTGGCAGGGCCACCTATCCGGTGATCGGAGCCAGCCTGCGGGAGGTCCCGGAAGGGCTCGCGCTGACCGTGGTCAATCGCGACGGGCCGGCCGGCCGGGCTGGGCTCCGGGAGGGCGACGTGGTGACCAAGATCGGCGATCTCCGGGTCCGGGCGACCGAGGAGCTGATCGTGCAGATCCGCAACCGCCGGCCCGGCGAGAAGGTGATTCTGGAGTACGCGCGAGACGGCCAGAACGGCACCGCCGTCGTCACCCTGGGCAGTCGGGAGGGCTGAGCGTGACGCCGCTGCTGCTCGACATCAATGCTCCGGAGTTTCTGCTGCTCTTGGTGCTCGCGGTGATCCTGTTCGGGCCCGAGCGGTTGCCCGATCTGGCGCGCAAGGCCGCCCGGGTGGTGCGCTACATCCGGACCATGGCGGGCTCGGCCCAGGAGCAGCTGAGCCGGGAGCTCGGGCCGGGCTTCGAGGATCTCGACCTCCGTGACCTGAACCCGCGGACCTTCGTACAGAAGCACCTGCTCGACGACGTCGAGCCGGTCCTCTCCGACGTGAAGGCAGAGCTCAGCGACCTCCGGGACACCGCCACCGAGAGCACAAGGGACATCACGGCCGCGGTCAACGGCGCGAAGGACGTCAGCCCGGGCGGCCCGCGGGCCACACTGGACGGGGACAGCTCCGCGCGTACCCCGTACGACGCCGAAGCGACCTGACACGCGAGCTCATCCTCTTCCGAAACCGGTCACAGACGACAAGAAGTCGGTCCGTTTCTTGTCGTCTGTGACCGGTTTTGCGATCAAGCGGCGGGTCAGCGGCCGACGGGGGTCAGGCCGAGCTGGCGGCCCACCAGCCCGCGGCCCCGGTGGGCCAGCGTGTTGGCCAGCTCGGTGAGCGCCTGCGCGGCGGGCCGTTCCGGGTCCGCGCTGACCAGCGGGTGCCCATTGTCGCCCGACGCGCGGAGCTGGGGGTCGAGCGGCACCTGAGCCAGCAGCGGAACGGCGTAGCCGAGCCGGGTGCTGAGCGTACCCGCCACGTCGGATCCGCCGCCGGAGCCGAAGATCTCCTCCTTGTGCTGCTGCCCGCAGTGGGGACAGGTGACGAGCAGATAGGACATGTTCTCGACCACCCCGATCACTCTCTGGTTGAGCATCGAGGCCATGGTGCCGGCCCGTTCGGCGACCTCGGATGCCGCAGCCTGCGGCGTGGTCACCACCAGCACTTCGGCAGTGGGCAGCTTCTGACCCAGCGAGATGGCGACGTCGCCCGTGCCGGGAGGGAGGTCGAGCAGCAAGAAGTCCAGGTCACCCCAGTAGACATCGGCCAGCATCTGGGTCAGCGCACGGTCGAGGATGGGCCCGCGCCAGGCCACCACCTGGTCCCGCCGCGGCTTGAGCATTCCGATCGAGATGACCTTCAGTCCCTGTGCCGGCACCGGCATGATCATGTCCTCGACAGCGGTCGGCCGCCGATCGGCCACGCCCAGCATCGCCGGCACGGAGTGGCCGTAGATGTCGGCGTCGAGCAGACCGACCGAACGGCCATGAGCCGCCAGGGCGAGGGCGAGATTGACCGTCACCGAGGACTTGCCGACGCCGCCCTTGCCGGAGGCGACCGCGATCACCGAGGTGAGCGAGTCCGGCCGGGCGAACGGGATCTCGCGGTCCGGCTGACCACCCTTGAGCAGGTCACGCAGGGCGGCCCGCTGCTCCTCCGACATGACGCCGAGGGCCACCTCGACGTCGCGTACGCCTGGCACGGCCCGCACCGCTGCGCTGACATCTCGCTGCAGGGTGTCCTTCATCGGGCAGCCGGGAACCGTCAGCAGCACCTCGACGCGGGCGCGGCCCGCGTCATCAACGTCGACGGACTCCACCATGCCGAGATCGGTGATGGGCCGCCGGATCTCCGGGTCGTTGACGCCGTGCAGCGCGGCCCGGATCTTCGGGGTCAGCGGATGCTCGGTGAGGGTCTGCTCAGGCACGACGTCCAGACTAGGCGGCTGTGCTCATTTCCGCGCTGCACCCTTGAGTCCGATGCTGCACCATCTGCAGAGGGTGCAGGGTTTGGCTAAGGGGTGCAGCGTGCTGGTCTTCACGGTGAGGCGGTCAGGACTCGTCGTCGAGCTCGGCCAGGATGGCGCGGAGCTCGCCGCGCAGCTCGGAGCGGAGATAGTCCCGGGTGGCCAGCTCGCCGACCGACATCCGCAGGCTGGCGATCTCTCGGGCCAGAAAGTCCATGTCGGCTCGACTCTGCGCGGCGCGCTCCCGGTCCTGCTCGATGCCGACCCGGTCCCGGGCCTCCTGCCGGTTCTGCGCCAGCAGGATCAGCGGCGCCGCGTACGAGGCCTGCAGGGACAGGATCAGGGTCAGGAAGATGAACGGATACTGGTCGAACCGAGGCCGCGGCGGGCCGTACGGCACGTTCCAGATCACCCACACGACGATGATCACCGTCATGCCGACCAGGAAGCGTGCGGTGCCCATGAACCTGGCGAAGCCCTCGGCGAACTTGCCGAACGCATCGCGGTCGACCTTCAAGGTAGGCAGAGTCGACCGGCGGCGCCGGCCCGGCGTGTTCAGCCGTTCCAGACTCCGCTCGGCCCTAGCCATGGGCAGTCATCGCGGGGTTGGCGGCTGACAACAGGTCCAGCTGGGTGCCGCGCCAGTCCTCCGGCAGCACGTGGTCCAAGACATCGTCGACGGTGACAGCCCCGATCAGACGGTGGTCGGCGTCCACGACCGGAGCGTTGACCAGGTTGTACGTGGCGAAGTAGCGGCTGACCGCATGCAGGTTGGCGTCGTCGGTGAGGTTCTCCAGATCCTTGTCCACCAGGGCGGAGACCAGCGTTGAGGGGGGCTCACGGAGCAATCGCTGAAAGTGCACGGCGCCGACGAACCGACCGGTCGGCGTATCGAGCGGCGGCCGGCAGACGTAGACCATGCACGCCAGGGCAGGAGTCAGGTCGGCGTCGCGGATTCTCGCCAGCGCGTCCGCCACGGTGGCATCGGGCGGCAGGATCACCGGCTCCGGGGTCATCATCCCTCCGGCCGTGAATTCCGCGTAGTTCAGCAGTCGGCGGACGTCTTTGGCCTCGTCAGGCTCCATCCGGCCGAGCAGCCGTTCGGCCAGCTCGGGCGCCAGCTCAGCGATCAGGTCGGCGGCGTCGTCTGGATCCATCTCCTCCAGGACGTCGGCCGCCCGCTCCGTGTCAAGCTCGGAGATCAACTGGACCTGCTCGTCCTCCGGCAGCTCCTCCAGGGCGTCGGCCAGCTTGTGATCGTCCAGGGCCGATGCCACCTCTGCACGCCGCGCCGGAGTCATCTCGTGCAGCTCGCGGGCGATGTCGGCCGCCTTCATGTCCTCCATCTGGGCGAGCAGCCGCTCGGTGCCATGACCCCTGTCGGCGCTGAGTATGGTGATCGTCGACCAGTCCACGATGGTGATATGACCACGGCGGCCGAAGCTTCGCCGAGAGCCTGCGTCACGCAGCGCCACTTCGGACAGCTCCCAGTCATGGGAGCGCACCGGCTGCATGGCCACGTCGAAGATCACGGACGGGGCTGGCTGGTCCAGCCGCTGCACAGTGAGGTCGAAGAGGTCGTCGATCACCAGGATCTCTGAGTCGCGGCGCTCGAACCGTCGGGTGTTCACCACGCCCGAGATCACCACCTGCACCGCATCAATGCTTCGGACCCTGGCTATCGGGATGAAGATCCGGTGCCGGGCGAACAGCTCGACCACCAGCCCCTTGACCCGAGGTGCGTGACCATCGGCCCGGCGTTGCACCACGACGTCACGCAGCTTGCCCACCTGGTCCCCGGCGTCGTCGAGGACCGGCAGGTTCCGGATCCGGGAGATGAAGATCGAGGTCGCCGATGCCGCCACGCTGGGAATTATCCTCCCGGTGCTCGCGGCAACGCGGCCGTTCGCCAAGCTCGGCGGCCGAGGTGGGATCCTGGCCGCATGATCACCTTCCAGGACCTTTGTCTGGATGTCGCCGATGCACAGCCGGCGGCGGCGTTCTGGGGCCCGGCCCTGGGGCTCCGGCCAGACCCGGCCAGACCCGTACGCCTGGTCGACGGTATTCCCGAGCACACGCTGTGGCTGAATGTGGTGCCGGAGCCGAAGACGGTCAAGCACCGGGTGCACCTGGACGTGCACGTGGCCGCGGTGTCGGACCTGGTCGACCTCGGCGCAACGGTGCTGGACGAGACCCAGCGTTGGACGGTGCTGGCCGACCCGGAGGGCGGTGAGCTGTGCGCCTTCGTACGCGAGCCTGCGAAACTCCCGGACTACCGCTTGTACGAGGTGGTCGTCGACTCGGCCGATCCGGCTCGGATCGGCAGCTGGTGGGCGGATCGGTACGGCGTCGGCGTCGAGATCGACCGCGACGAGAACGGGGAGTTCTCCGCGATCAAGCCGCCGAGCATGCCGTGCGAGATGGTGTTCACACACGTGCCTGAGCCGAAGACGGTCAAGAACCGGCTGCACTGGGACGTCCGCGGTGAGGTCGAGGAGCTGCTCGACGCCGGGGCCCGGTTGCTCCGGGCCCGCGACGAGGAGATCAGCTGGAACGTGCTGGCGGATCCTGAGGGAAATGAGTTCTGCGTCTTCCAACCGCGCCGCGATTGACCCGACTGAACTCTGCTTCTGGGTTACCCTGGCTCCGCTCGGGGACCACCAAGGTTGCGGAGCGTCGCCGTGTTCTCCATCTCCGATCGCCGAGCTCGCCTGCGGCGAACCACCCTGCTGGTTGTGATCGGTGCCCTGTTGGGCGCCATCGATGTGACCGGCGCCCCACCGGCCGACGCGGTACACGACCCCGGACTGGTGCGCAAGATCAACGCCGTGATGGCGGACTCCCGGGTGCAGCGGGCCAAGTCCTCCGCCGTGGTCCTCGACGCCGCTACGGGGGAGCGCCTCTACAGCCGGAACGGGATCGAGCCGCGCATCCCGGCGTCGAACACCAAGATCCTGACCGCGGCGGCGGCACTGGAGACTCTGGGCGAGAAGTTCACCTTCCACACCGACGTGTTCCGCCGCAACTCGGTTGTCGACGGCGTGCTGACAGGTCCGCTCTACCTCAAGGGCTACGGCGATCCGACCACCCGGCAGTCCGACTTCGCCGCCTTGGCGCGCCAGGTCAAGGC
>JBKPNA010000333.1:0-13092 GCA_046765695.1 Actinomycetota bacterium
GCCTGGCCGTTGCCGTCGCCCGGAGCGCCGTGGGCCTCGAAGTATGCCGCCCATGCCGGATCGACCGACCCAGGGTCGGTGCGGTACTGCTCGTACATTTCCTCCAACAACCAGTCGTTGGCTCCGAAGTCCTCTTCGAGCGCGTTGCTGGCTGAATGGTCGGGCACGATGGCCACGGTTTCCTTCTTCCTGGTCACGCCTCGCGGGCTAGCCCGCCTGCGACCCGCCCCGGCGATATCGCCCGACAGGCCTATCCACAGGCTACCCAGGATCGACCGGCGGGTGCCTCAGCAGCCCCCGTTACGGGGCCGATTCAGGATGATGCGTCGGCGCGCGAGCGTTGTGCGCGGCCCAGGAAGCGCCACGCGAGCCAGCCGACATAGCCGGTGAACCCCAGCAGGCCAACGTTGCGTAGCACGGTAACGAGCGTCCCGAGAAGCAGCTTCGGATAGCCCTTCCAGTCGAGCAGGCCGAAGTAGAGCACTGGATACACCAAATGCGTCAGCAAGGCGAGCAGCAGCAGTGCGTACGCGGTGGTCCGGATCGCCGCGCGTTCTTCGGCCGACGCACGGTGACGGAGCAGCAGCGTCGCGGCCGTGGGTCCACCGAGCCAGAGCAGGTACTGCGGGCTGAGCGTCTTGTTGGTCACGATCATCACCGCGACGGTGGTCAAGATCAGGAAGGCGACGGCGACCGGACTGACGTCGCCGGCCCGGAAGGCACGAACGAACAGCACGGCAAGCACCGCCAGCCCAACCAGCGTCGCCACGCTGCTGACCCGGACCCAGAAGTCAACGCCGGGGCCGAAGATCTCGTAGGCCTGGTAGCGGGATATCTCGACGACCCAGCCGCCGGGCCGGATCGCCCTGGCGACCAGCAGCGGACTGCTCCAGACCGATTCGATCTGCAGTCCACGCTCGGACTGCCAGCCCAACGGTGACACCAGTCGTGCCCAGCCCGCGGCGAGCAGGCTGATAGCGGCGAGCCCGAAGCCGACGACGACGAACGCGATACCTACTGGCCGCCGGTCTGGGCGGTGCACCAGAAAGGACGGGATCAGCAGGGCCGGCCAGAGCTTCACGGCGGCCCCGAGGCCGGTCAGGGCACCGGTCACCCACGGGCGCCGGCGGGCCGCCAGCAGTGCTCCGCCGGCCAGCACTGCCGGCAGCAGGTCGAAGCGCACGTAGCTCAACGGTCCCATCAGGAAGAGGAAGAGCAGCCAGAAGTCGACCGCGCGGTCGTGCCGGCGCCCAGCCGCTCGGTAGAGGGCATAGGTGAATGCGGCATCGAGCAGCAGCATGAAGCCAATGAAGGCGATGCCGTAGCCGATCAGGGACCCGCCGGACACTCCGTACGGGAGCAGCAGGATCCACACGACCGGGGTGGGGTACTCGTTCAAGGTCTGCGGCAGGCCGACGTCGAACAGGGCGTTCAGTTTGCCGCGGTAGTAGAGGACGTCGCCGAGAATGGTGCGTTCGGCTCTGGTCGGAAGCAACAGCAGGCTGACGGTGCGGGTGACGAGCCAGAGAATGACGATGCTGCGGCCGCCGCGGCGCGCGTCGTACCAGGTGCGGATCCGGCCCAGCGGCGAACCGGTCGTCTCCAGGCGGGTCAATGGCGTTCCTGCATGCTGCCGTCGAACCTGTCCCCGAAGAGCCGCACCTCAGGCTGCATAGAGTGACTTCGGCTCAGCCGGGATGATCATGCGGCTAAGGCTAGCCCGGCCCGTTGCCGGGTAGCACGGCGGTCACAGCCGGCGGAAGGTGATTCCGTGCCCTGTTCATCGGTCACGAGTCGGTGCAAACTTCCTGCAGTGATGTCGGTGCTGAGCCAGCGGGCGCTCAACAGGGCGACACTCGCCCGGCAGCATCTGCTGGACCGCACGTCGAGCTCGGCGTTCGAGGTGATCGAGCAGCTGGGCGGCATGCAGTCTCAGGCCCCGCTCGCTCCCTACCTGGGTCTGTGGAGCCGTCTCTCCGACTTCTCGCCCGACGAGCTGTCTGGGCTGATGATGCAGCGCCGGGTGGTACGGGCGCACCTGATGCGCAACACCCTGCATCTCGTCAGCGCCCGCGACTGCCTAGGCTGGCGACCGCTGTTCGAGGCACAGCACGCGGCCGAGTTCAGGGCTCACTTCGGCGGCGTTCCCGGACGCGTGGACCTCGACGAACTGCTCCGGCAGTCGAGACGGCTGCTGGAGGAGCGGCCGCGCACCCGCGCGGAGCTCGGCAGGCTGCTGGCGAAGGAGTGGCCGGAGGTCAGCCCCAGCGTGCTGGCATATGCGGTCTCGCATCACCTGGCCCTCTGCCAGGTGCCGCCACGAGGAGTCTGGGGCAAGAACGGCCCCGCCGCCTGGGTCCTTGCGGAGACTTGGCTTCACGCGCCGCTCAAGGCAGTGGCCGTGGATGAGCTCGTGCTGCGGTATCTCGATGCCTTCGGCCCGGCGCAGGTCGCGGACGTTCAGCTCTGGTCCGGTCTCACCGGGCTGCGCGAGGTGGTCGAGCGGTTGCCACTGCGGGCGTTCCGTGGTGAGCAGGATGAGATGCTGTACGACCTGCCGAATGCGCCGCGGCCGGTGGAGGACGTGCCGGCCCCACCGAGAATGCTGCCGGCGTACGACAACCTGCTCCTGTCGCATGCGGACCGCAGCCGGGTCATTCCAGACGGCAGGGCCGTGCCGCTGCCTCCCGGGAACGGCGCGACCACCGGCACGTTCCTCGTGGACGGTATGTGGCAGGGCACCTGGGAGATCCGCGACCAGGCACTTCAGATCAGCCCATTCACCGAGCTGGACCGTGCCGGGCGCGACGCACTGCTGGCCGAGGCCGAGGGCCTGTACGCCTTCGTACAACCCGAGGTGAGGCATGAGGTCGTATTCCGAAAACCAGCGGAGTAGGACAATCGGAGCGTTCGGTTGGGCCTGACGGAGAGCGAGATGGCATACACCCGCGATTCGGTGCCGGACCTGTCCGGCCGCAATGCAGTGGTGACCGGGGCGAACGGTGGCCTGGGACTGCAGACGGCGAAGGTGCTGGCCGCAAAGGGTGCCCACGTCGTCATGGCGGTGCGCGACCGGGCCAAGGCTGAACAGGCCGTGGATCAGATCCGGGCAGAGACACCAGCGGCGTCGCTGGAGCTGGTGCAGCTTGACCTGGCGTCCCAGGCATCGGTTACCACGGCGGCCGAGCAGATCCGGGCTGCACACCAGGCGATCGACATTCTGGTCAACAACGCTGGGCTGATGGCGATGCCGGAGCATACGACCGAGGACGGCTACGAGATGCAGCTCGGCGTGAACCACCTAGGGCACTGGACATTGACCGCCCTGCTGATGCCGACGCTGCTTGCCGCCCCGGCAGCCCGCGTGGTCACCGTGACGAGCACGGCCCACCACTTCGGCCGCCCGGTGGATCCCGACAACCCGCACCTGCGGGGTAGATACGACGCGTGGCGCGCGTACGGACAGTCCAAGTTGGCGAACTATCACTTCGCGCTCGGTCTGCAGCGCGAGTTCGACCGCGCAGGGCTGGCCGCACAGAGCCTTGTCGCGCATCCTGGGTTATCACACAGCGACCTGCAGACCACCACGGTCGCCAGGGGTGGCGGCGGCTGGATGGGCCCGGTCTGGGCCTGGCTGGCCCGATACACCGGCATGGACGTCGAAGCCGGCGCGATGCCGCAGATCCGCGCGGCCACTGACCCACAGGCCAAGGGCGGCGAGTTCTACGGCCCGCGCTTCGTCAACTTCGGACCCGCCGTGCGGGTGCCGGTTCTTCGGCCGGGTTCCGACCAGGCCATTCGCGCGTTGTGGGAGGTGTCCGAACGGGAGACCGGCGTTCCGCTCGTGATCACACGCTGATGCGTAGGTCGTCACCGACGGCCGGGGCCAGCTCAGTTGGCGGGCTGGAAACTCCCTCCCTCAGGCCGTACGCAGCCGTACATGATCGCGTCCGAGGTCGCAGATGCGGGTCACGCCCAGCAGCGCCAGGGTATTGCTGAGCTGCTGTTGGAGGATCTCGGCGGCCCGTTGCACGCCGCGCTCGCCACCAGCCATCAGGCCGTAGAGGTAAGCGCGTCCCAGTAAGACCGCACGTGCCCCGAAGGCGACCGCGGCGACGATGTCGCCGCCGGACATGATGCCTCCGTCGACGTATACCTCCGCGCGGTCGCCAACCGCGTCGACTACCGCCGGCAGCACCTCCAGGGGTGTGGGAGCACGGTCCAGCTGGCGGCCGCCGTGGTTGGAGACGATCACCGCGTCGGCGCCTGCATCAACCACGGCGCAGGCATCAGCGACGGTCTGGATGCCCTTGACGATCAGCGGTCCGTCCCACGCGGACCGCAGCCAGGACAGGTCGGCGACCGTCGCGGCCGGGTCGAACATCCGCGCGGCCAGTTCGGCGACGGTGCCGTCGAAACGGTTGAGCGAGGCGAACTCCAGTGTTTCGGTGGTGATCAGGTCGAACCACCAGCGAGGGTGCAACGCGCCCTCGGCGAAGGTCCTCAGCGACAGCGACGGCGGGATGGTCAAACCGTTACGGACATCGCGCAGACGTGGACCGGCGACGGGAGTGTCGACGGTCAGCACGAGCGCCTCGTAGCCGGATTCCCAAGCCCTCGTGACGAAGTCCCGGCTCGCCTGCCGGTCGCGCCACAGATACAGCTGAAACCACTTGCTTCCACCGGGGGCTTGGTTTGCCAGCCGTTCGATGGACGTGGTCCCCATGGTGGACAGCACGTACGGGATGCCCATGCGGGCCGCGACCCGGGCGACGGCGGGCTCGCCCTCGGTGTGCACCATCCGAGTGAACCCGGTAGGGGCGAAGACCATTGGTGCCGCCGCCGGCTTGCCGAGGATCGTCGTCGACGTGTCCACGTCGGAAACGTCCCGCAGCACCGTCGGGTTGAACTCCACCCTCGCGTACGCCTCCCGGGAGCGACCCAGGCTGACCTCTTCATCGGCGGCGCCGTCGGTGTAGTCGAATACCGCGCGAGGCGCCCGTCGGCGGCCCAATAGCCGCAGATCGGGGATGGACGCGGCGCCAGCCAACCGGCGTTCGGTGGGGTTGAGCGGCACGCGCCGCGGACGCAACAGGCCCTCCAGCTCCGACCAACGCGGCCAATGTCGGGCAGTCATCCTCGAGTTCTACCCGACAGCCTGAAGTACCGAAACCGGAGGTAGCAGACCCGCACAGTCCGAGCCGTAAGGGCGCACGGTCTTACCCGGCGTCGCACTCGGTGCCGGCGGCGAAGTGCTCCAGAGCGGCGGTGATTGCGGGCAGGTCGAGTGCCTGCAAGTGGTCCATGACATGCCGGCGAACGCTGTGCAGGTGGGTCGGCCAGGCGTGACGGAGCCGCTCCAGGCCGGCGTCGGTGAGGACGGCTTCCATGCCGCGGCCGTCGGACGCACATCGCTCGCGTGAGACCAGCCCGAGTCCTTCGAGGCGGTCCATGATCCGGGTCATGCCGCTGAGGGAGAGCGCGCTGGTCGCGGCGAGGTCGCTCATTCGCAGCCTTCGACCGGGCGCCTCGGACAGGTGCATCAAGGCGCCGTACTCGTTCACCGACATGCGCTGCTCGCGCACCAGGTCGGCATCCAGGGCGCGCGGGACGGTGAGCAGCGCTCGGGAGAAGGCGCGGATGAACGCCTCCTCGTCCGCGGTCAGCGGAACCAGCTGCCGCTGAGACTGGTCCGTCACGATACGGACTTTACTTGCTATGCGAAGTAGCTCGTCTACAGTATAAGTTGCTTGACACAGCAACTACCTCTGGAGAGACCACACAATGACCCGAATCGGCATCATCCTCGGCAGCACCCGCCCGAACCGCCTTGGCGAGCAAGTCGCCACCTGGGTGCACCAGAACGCTGTCCAGCGCACCGACGCGGACTTCGAGCTCGTCGACCTCCGGGACTACCCGCTGCCGCACCTGGACGAGCCCCTGCCACCGTCGCTCGGCCAGTACCAGGGCGACCACACCAAGGAATGGGCGGCAAAGATCGCCTCGTTCGACGGATTCATCATCATCACCCCGGAGTACAACCACGGCACCTCCGGTGTGCTCAAGAACGCCATCGACTACCTCTACGCCGAGTGGAACAACAAGGCCGTCGGCTTCGTCTCCTACGGCAGCGCCGGCGGCGCCCGAGCCGTCGAGCACCTGCGCCTGATCGCCGGCGAACTGCAGATGGCCGACGTCCGCCAGCAAGTCGCCCTGTCGCTGGCGACGGAGTTCGAGAACTACAGAGTGTTCAAGCCCGGTCGCTACAACCTTCCCGCGCTGCACACGCTGCTCGACCAGGTCGTCGCCTGGAGCGCCGCCCTCGCCCCGCTGCGCACCTCAGCTCTGGCCGCCTGACCATCCGTCGCGCCGGCGCCCGGTCCCGAGCGGTCGGGCGCCTCGGCTTTCCACTCAGCAAGGGACGCGGAGATCGGTGACGCAAGACGACACGCCACTAGTCCTTCGACAACTGATAGTCCCTGGCGAGACGTGTCGTGTATGCGATGAAGGCAACGGTTCGCTCGAAAGCTTGAGGATCCGCTGGTTGTGACACGTTGATGTCGGTGTCCTGCCGCTCCTGCCAGGAGTAGTCGATGAGCGCGTGCCACTGGACATCGAGGTGTTGTCTGGCCCAGGTCGCACCTTCGCGCTTGGAGGTGATCTTGCCCTCGTGCAGGTCTTGCAGTGCGCGACAGTTGTTGAGAACGAAGAAGACCTGATGGAAGCGGTTGTTGAACGGAGAATCAGGTGTGAACAGCCTTTCCCACCCGAGCATTGAGTTCTTGATCTCTTGCCGAAGCTCGTCTGCTGTCACCTCGGGCGCGAAGGAGGCCGGCTTGGGGCCGAGCACGGCGGTACTTCTGTAGCGCAAGGTCCAGCGCATCACGAGCGTGTTGTCGTGGTCAGACCTCTCGATCATCGAGCCGCCGTTCGGGAAATACCAGAGCTGCCGCGTCGCTGAGTCGTCGCGCCCGTCCGGCCCATATGGTGAGGACTTCTTGGACAACATCGGCAGGGGAAAGACGGAGTACTCCAGATGCCTCACCCAACGACTATCCCCAGCAATCAGCTTCGTGTGAGCAGACTGGACAAGTTCCACCTCGCCGTTGCTCAGCTCGCTGTTCGTGATGATCACGAAGTCGACGTCGCTCGTCAGATCGAAGCCGCCGATTGCCAGCGAACCAAGCAGATAGAGGCCGACGAAGTTGGTCCCCAACACGGCACGCGATGTGTTGGCATAGTCGACCAGCACCTCGTCTAGTCCGCGATAAGGGGTCAGCATGCCAGGGGTCGTGTCGACCGCCTGCCTGCTCGCCACACTGGCACCTTAGCGATGCCCGGCCCTTAATCACCCTGCAAATCCGCCTCAATGGGGGCAGGAACCAAGGCACGTCCGGTGACGATCGCCAACGCCGGCGCGAGAATCAGCCCGGAAGCGACCGCAGCGACATTCTCGGCCGCGTCAGCCCCGGCAACATTGGCCAGGACGAAGCTCAGCAGGGCCGCTGCTTCAAGATAAGCCAGCAGACTCAGCCGGTGCAGTCTGCCCAACGCCGCACCAAGCGTCGGTCCGAGACATGTCAGTCCGAGGGCCAGGACCGCGGATCGAGTTCTCTTCTCAGTTACCGGTCATCCCCAATCTTCGTACGACCGATCTTGAGTGCCGCCTGATGCTTCATGTCCGCCGCTGATTCTGGTCTGACGCGAGGAGGCTGACGCCGTGGCGGCTCGCCACGGCCGCCACCTGCGGAAGGATCTCCTCAAGAGGCCGGTCGTCCGGCACGCTCGCGGCGAAATCGGCGAAGAACCGGCCGGCGCGATCCCCGCTGGTCACGGCGAGGAACCGCGCGGACTCGCCGAGCACGTCCAAAGTGAATGCGGTCTGGCCGGGAATCGTGATCGACGACCCTGGAGTCAGTTCAACCTGTCCGTCCTCGAAGCTGATTCGCACGCTGCCTTCGAGGATGTACATCGTCCCGGTCCACGGGGACCGGTGCAGGGGTGCGGCAGGTGCGGCAGGCGCGTGGACTTCGAAGACCTCGAACGCACCTCCGGTCTCCTCGGCGCGGGCTTTCACGATGTGCGCCCCGTCGGGCATCTCGAACCGGACTTCCTCGTCCGGCCTGGTCTGGCGAGCTGTCACGGTCATCCCGAACTCCTTTGCTCGACGTGCTCGATTCGAGTGTGGAGTCCGGCGGACCGGGGCCAACGAGTAGTGAGCTACTCGACTTTGCCGCCCTCGAGGACGGCCTTCAGTTCGCTTCGGTCGTTGACGCCGAGCTTGTTGCCGGCCCGGTAGAGGTGACCCTCGACCGTCCGCACCGACACCGCGAGACGGTCGGCAATCCTGCGGTTGGACATGCCCTGCGCCGCCATGGTGACGATCTCCCGCTCGCGCTCAGTCAGTGGAAGTGGGTGCGCCGCAGCGGTCAGCGCCGGTGTTTGGGCTCCTTCGCACGCCTCGCTGAGCTGCTGGGCTCGCGCTGCGGCCGCCAAGGCAGAGCCGCGCCGACCCTGTCGCAGGAAGGCCTGGGCAGCGGCCGCGGCCGCCTCCGCAGCGGCCAGATCATCTCCGAATTCCTGCCATCGCGACGAGGCGGCGACCAGCATGTCGACATCGCCTGATTCCATTGCCGAGGCCTGTCGGGCAGCGGTGGGCGCCCGCGGTCCCTCAACCAGCGCGGCGAGCTCGCCGAGCCGGCCGCCGACCGTGTGATCTCCGAACCCAAGTGCGGTCTGCAGGGCGAGGACCTCGTAGGCAGGTGACGAGCGGCTGCGCGCCAGGTCGGCCGCGGCGTGGGCGGCGCCTATCGCCTCACTGATCGCTCCCTCGGAGGCGACCACCCAGGCCCGAGCCAACTCGATCTCGGGCTCCATCAGGGTGTACGCCGGGTGACGATCCGCCTCCAGGTCGCTGAGGAGTTCGCGAGCGGCCACCGCGTCACCCTGGAGGGCCAGAGCCTGCGTCAGGTGCATGCGGCATCGGAACCGAAACTCGTGCCCGGCATCGCGGAGCCCCACCCACGCCTCGCGCAGCCATCGCTCCGCAGTGCGCACTCGGCCGCGCGCCAACTCCGCCTGACCGATCAGTACGAGGCCCATCAAACGGGCTGGCCCAAGCACGTCGACGGTCCACTGACGAACCTGCCGGGCGATCTCCTCGGCACCCCGCACGTCCCCAGCGAGCCGCAACGCGAGGATGTGCCAGTCGGCGAGACCGAATCGAGGGATGCCACCTTCGGCCGCCTTCTCCGCCGCCTCATATCCTCGTTCGGCCGCTCGGCTGACGAGGGCCACCTGTCCTAGCACGGCGCCTCCTGCCGCAACACCGGAAGCGGCGAGGAGGACCGCGATGTCGGGCAACCCGGGCTCCTCCAGCAGTGCCAGCCCGGCATCCAGAGCGCGGCGAGGCCGGCCTAGCGAGGCGTCGAAGGCTACGCGGAAAGCCGTGAAAAGGGACCGTGTCTGCCCCTCAGGCCGCTCAAGGTGCTGGGTGAGCAGAGACTCGGCCTCGTCGGTGCGTCGCAGGGTCCAGAAGAGATTGCCCAGTCGGGCACCGGTGACAAGTGCCGAAGCGGCCTCGTCGGGTGCGGAGCCGGACAGGCCGGCAAGGACTCCCTCCGCTTCGTCACCACGGCTCAGCCACGACAGCGCCATCGCCTGGGTCAGCCGGGCGTCGAATCCGGCTCCGGCTTCGGCCGCCGCGCGGGCAAGCCGCTCCGCCAGCGCGAGGTCGAACAGTCCGATCGCCTGGTGGGCCGCGGCGAGTAAGGGCCCGGGGCTGGGGCTGAGGTCGGATTCCAGGACCAGCACCGCGCACCTGAGCGACTCGAGCGACGAGCCGTCACGGGACAGAGCGGTGGCGATGAGGCCGCACAGGCGGCGGGCCCTCAGCTGCCCGATCTCGGCCCGTCGTACCTCTCCGTACAGCGGGTGGGCCAGACGCGCAGCCATGCGGGGCTCGCGGACGATTCGCACCAGCCCGCGCTGTTCTGCGACCTCCACCGCGCCGCGCTCGGTGAGAGAGCCCAGCGCGTCCAGCGTGAGCGGTTCCCCCAGGGCCAACAGATCTACGACGTCCCGGACGCTTTCCGTCAGCTCGCCCATGTTGTTGCGCACGAGCTCGCTCAGCTCGGCCGTGAGTTCGCCAATCTCGGGCCATTGCCAAAGGCCGGCCACCTTGTGTAGCCGGCCGGATCGCAGCTCGCCATCCACGAGGTGCCGCAGGAAGAGCAGGTTTCCCTGACTGAGCGACCAGAGCCGGTCGGCTCCGACGGAGTCCATCGGAGCCTCGAGTGCCTGCTCGAGCAGAGCGATGGTCTCACTGGCCGACAGGGCCTGGAGCTCGAGCCGGGGGAGGTGCTCGTCCTTCCACAGGGACGTGACCGCGTCCGGCGCGGGCTCACCGGACCGCAGGGTGACCAGGATGGTGGCAGTTTCCCGCACGACCAGGTTATGCACAACAAGTGCGGACAGCTCGTCGAGCTCGTGGGCGTCGTCGATCGCGATCAGCGGCCGTGGTCCGGAGATCGAGCCCAACTTCTCAACGGCCCGGCGTACGACGTTGGTCGGGTCGCGACCCAAGTCGCCGAGCAGCCCTTCGAACGCGCCAAGGGGCGTCGATCGGGCGGATGCCGTCCCGTAGGCCCAGCGGGTCTGGCTGCCCTGCCGTGCCGCCCGCCGCAGCGCCTCCCGGGCGAGCCTGGTCTTGCCGACCCCAGCGGCACCGGCGAGTACGACACCGCCGGGCGAGGTGCGCGAGCGCAGCGCCGCCGCAACGAAGCGGAGCTCCTCGTCGCGGCCGACGAGCGGCCATGCCGGGGACATGGGATGAAGTTATCCAAACGCGTCGCGGCGCATCATGTCGTCCAGTTTCGCGCTGGCCACATCGAGCAGCGGCCCCACCGCCTCCGGCTCGATCCCCAAGAGCTTGGCGATGCGATCCGGTGGCTCTCCCTCGTCGCGTAGCCGAAGAGCCAGCGCGTGCACGGTCGGCAAGCCCGCGAGCGCTCCCGCCCGGCGCGCAGCATGGTCGGTCATCGCCATATCGTCACCGCCGCGAGCCCGCAACGGATCGAGTAGTCGACTACGCGCCGTGTGGATCGTGACCGGGGTGACGCTGGGATCATGAACACGCGGATGACCCCCAGGCACCTTGATCCAGTCGCGAACAAACCTACCGGCGTTGGCGTCGACGCGGGGGCGGCGCGATGATCGTGGTGGTCTGGGTCTTCGCGCTGCTCGCCGCCCTGGTCCACATCGTTGTCTTCGTCTGGGAGGCCCTGCTGATCCGCAGGCCAGCCGTACACCAAGGAGTGTTCGGCGTCCCGGCGGCGGATGTCCCCGCAGTGCGGCTGTGGGCCTTCGGGGTCGGTTTCTACAACCTGTTCCTCGGCCTGGGCATGATCGGGGGAGTCCTCGGCTGGATGCAGGGGTACGAGACGGCAGGTCAGACTCTGGTGATCTATCTGCTGGTCTTCATGTTCCTCAGCGGCATCGTGCTGCTGGTCGCGGATCGGTTGAGGATGGGCCGGGAGCGGGGGCCAGGGATCGCTGGGGCCATCGGCCAGAGCGGGCCGCCGCTGGTCGCCCTGATCGCGGCAATCGCCATGGGTTGACCGTTGAACTGTGGGCTCGGCAGGTCCCGACTCGCTTGTTCCCATCACGCACGAGCGAGGTTCCCCGAGGTCTGTCCGATCTGTCCGATGTTGCGGCAACGAGGATGACCCCGTGAGTTAGCCGCTCCGGTCAGCCGGCCGGCCGCTCAAAGGTGACCAGGACACCCTCGACGCCGCCCGGCCCGACACGGCCCTTGACTTCGACGGCCGTGATCGCCTTGAGTTGCCAGCCCTGGGCAGCATGCTGGTTGAGCACATTCTCGAGTTTTTGGCCAGACATCTTGCCGCCGAGGATGCCCTCCCGAAGCTCGACCACCGCGTACTCGTATCGATTCGCCATTCGAGGACGATACTGGGCCAGGCTCTAAAGCGGTCACGAGCACGAGCAACCTAGACCGCTCGATCTACCCTCTCTGACCCCAGGCAGAGATCATCATCGGCATCACCCAGATCAGTGTGGGATCTTCCAGCAACGATATCGCCCGGCTCACGTCGTCGCCCGTAGCAAGCTTCGCCGCCACCAGCTGGCTACCGACCTGTTTGAGGTTCGCGACCTGGATACCGGCCGCGGCTGAGCCGCCCCGCGCAAATATCAGCCTGCCTTCTGCACCGACTCGGCTGAGCCCGGCTCGCTCCAGACGATGGGGAAGTGTCCTGGCATAGGCCGGATCCCCACCACGCCGCACGAGCATTTGATTGAACGCATTATCGACGAATCGCACGAGCGCCTCTGCCGCGGTTGCCGGCTGCGCTGCATCGGCAAAGCCGCTGTCGAAGTCTTCCACGCCCAGCCACCCGCCCGGGCGCAGCGCCGCCGCGAGGGTTGCCAGGACACGCGACGGTTGTACTGCGGGTGATAGCACGCCAGCAGCTTCCAGTAGTTAAGGAACCAGACGAAAGCGACCGCTCCTTAGTGCGACGGCCGTATAGTGCACCCGCGCGGCCGCTGCGCCTGGTGCGGATGACCTCGCCTCGGATAAGACCCGACTCGGTGCCTAAGCTCAGGGAGCGCGCGCTCAACTGATCATGCGGCGACGGGTGCGCCCAGCGCTCGACCCGATCATCTCCGAGATGTCGCCGTCCGCATCCGGGATATTCAGCCGCCATTAGCGACCTGCCAAGCCACGACGGACCCGTACGGTGAGGATGCGTCCGGCGCCGGAGAAAGAGGAACATGTCGTCGCGGAAAATCATGCCCAGCAAGCGACAACGCTGCTCCCAACGGTCCTGATGTGCTCGCAGCAGCGCTGCGGTCTGGGGATCGATGGCGATGCCCCGACCCGCGCATCGCCGAGGAGGCTGCAGCAACAGAGCGGGCCGTCCGATGGCATCACCTAGGCCAAATATGCTGGCGCCCCCGGCAGGATTCGAACCTGCGCTCCCGCCTCCGGAGGGCGGCTAGGTCCGTAGTCCCAGGCCTCAATGCTCAACTATGGTGGCAATCCTGCCCTCAGGCGCACCCAGGAAGCACGCC
>JBKPNA010000334.1:0-3332 GCA_046765695.1 Actinomycetota bacterium
GATCTCGGACGTACCGGATCTGGGGCGGGTCGAGCAGAGCGAATGCGACCCAGGGTGATCGCGTCGTGACGGTCAAGGTTGCCCGTTCTGGCATCAACTGAGATCGTCGACCTGTGGCGGAAGAGCCTGACAGCTGTCGACGGCAAGTGAAAACTGACCACGGTGCGGCAACTGAATTTTGACCAGCTTCCCGCTGACTCTGGCTGGAGTCGAGTCGGGGAGGGATCGGGTGCTGATTGTGGAGGACTGGGCGGAGATTCGCAGGCTGCGTCGCTCGGAGGGGTTCTCGATCTCAGAGATTGCGCGGGTGATCGGCTGTTCGCGGAACACGGTGAAGGCGGCGTTGGCCAGTGACGGCCCGCCGAAGTATGAGCGGGCTCCGGCCGGGTCTTTGGTGGATGGGTTCGAGCTGCGGATCCGGGAGTTGTTGCAGGCGTTCCCGACGATGCCGGCGACGGTGATCGCTGAGCGGATCGGCTGGCCGTATGGGATCCGCACGTTGAGTGGTCGGGTGGCTGAGCTGCGGCCGGTGTATCTGCCGCCGGATCCGGCCGGTCGCACGGTGTATGCGGCTGGGGAGGTCGCTCAGTTCGACTTCTGGTTCCCCGACATCCAGCTCCCGGTGGGGTTTGGCCAGTTCCGGACAGCGAAGCTGCTGCCGGTGCTGACGATGGTGCTGGGTTACTCCCGGGTCGCTTCGGCGGTGTTGGTGCCGTCTCGGGCGGCGGAGGATCTGTATGCCGGCTGGTGGCAGCTGATCGCCGCGCTTGAGGCGGTGCCGCGGGTGCTGGTGTGGGACGGTGAGGGTGCTGTCGGCCGTTGGCGCGGGAAGCGGATGGAGCTGACCCAGGCCTGTCAAGGGTTCCGGGGCACCCTGGCGGCGAAGGTGCAGATTTGCAAACCGGCCGACCCGGAAGCCAAGGGCCTGGTGGAGCGGCTGCACGACTATCTGGAGCGGTCGTTTCTGCCCGGCCGGACGTTTGCGTCACCGGATGACTTCAACGACCAGCTCGGCGGCTTCCTCGGAAGGGCGAACCAGCGGCAGCATCGCGTCTTGGGCTGCCGGCCGGTCGACCGGCTCGAGGGTGATCGGCAGGCGATGCTGTCGCTGCCGGCGGTGCCGCCGGTGACCGGTTGGCGGTCCTCGACCCGGCTGCCGCGGGATCACTACCTGCGGCTGGACGGCAACGACTACTCGGTCCATCCGGCCGCGATCGGCCGCCGGGTCGAGTTGCGCGCCAACCTGCACCAGGTGCAGGTGTGGTGTGAGGGACGGCTGGTCGCGGACCATCTCCGGGTGTGGGCCAAGCACCAAACCATCACCGACCCGGCGCACCGGCTGGCCGCCGACCAGCTGCGCCGGGACCGGCTCACCGTCTTGTCTTCACCCGGTGAGGTTGATGTCGAGAGGCGCCGGCTAGCCGACTACGACCTCATCCTCGGCGTCACCGATGGCCTGCCCGGTGAGGCGGCGTCGTGACCTCGACCGCGGCTGCCCGCAGCGGCAAGGATGTGGCGGCTGACCTGGCGTTTCTGACCCGGGCGCTGAAGGCCCCGGCGCTGCGCGACAGCGCCGCCCGGCTCGCCGAGCGGGCCCGAGCCGAGGCCTGGTCGCATGAGGAGTACCTGGCCGCATGTCTGCAACGCGAGGTCGCCGCCCGCGACGCGCACGGCGGTGAGGGCCGGATCCGCGCCGCCCGATTCCCCAGCCGCAAGACGTTGGAGGAGTTCGACTTCGACCATGCCCGCGGGCTGAAACGCGACCTGATCCTGCACCTGGGCACCCTGGACTTCGTCACCGCGAAGGAGAACGTGATCTTCCTCGGACCGCCTGGCACCGGGAAGACCCATCTGGCGATCGGGTTGGGCATCCGGGCCTGCCAGGCCGGCCACCGGGTGCTGTTCGCCACCGCCTCCCAATGGGTCGACCGGCTCGCCGACGCCCACAACGCTGGCCGGCTCCAAGCCGAGCTCACCCGGCTCGCCAGGTATCCGTTGCTCGTGGTCGATGAGGTTGGCTACATCCCGTTCGAGGCCGAAGCGGCGAACCTGTTCTTCCAGCTCGTCGCGTCCCGCTACGAACACGCCAGCCTGATCGTCACCTCCAACCAGCAATTCGGCCGCTGGGGAGAAGTGTTCGGCGACGACGTCGTCGCCGCCGCCATGATCGACCGACTCGTCCACCACGCCGACGTCGTCACCCTCAAAGGCGACAGCTACCGACTCCGCAACCGCGACCTCGGCCGCGTCCCCACAACCGACGCCCGCTGACACCCGCCTGGTCAATTTTCGATTGCCGACAACTGGTCAATTTTCAGTTGCCGTTGACAACGGGGCCTACCAAGCCGATGACGGCCACCTGGTGGGGCCGGTACCCTCAACGTTGCCCGATCGTCTCTGGCCGCCGCCCAGGCCGAATCGGACAATGTGCGATATGACGAGGGCCTTCGACGTCGACCGGGCGAACGCCCGCGCTCGGCTGCAGGCCAGCGGAGTCCGTAGACTGACCACGGCCCGGCCGCCCGCTCCGGCGCGTGGCAGGGGCATGAGTGCCGCGACGCTGATGGGTCTGCAACGACTTGCCGGAAACCGGGCGGCCGCGATTGCTGTGCAGCGGCAGGGCGCGCCGCGCGATGCCAAGCATCCGGAGAACTTTCCGACCTACGACGGTTGGCTTGGCACGTTCAGCGCCTTGAAGACCTTCAAATCCAGTGACCAGGCCCCGGTCGGTGATGAGTCGAGTTTACCGTGCTCGGCGACAAGGCGGCGTCCCGGGATCCGTCCGCGCCCGCCGATGAGCGGCCTCCGGACGTGATCGGCCCCGGGGCGGGGGACAAGTTCATCGACCATCCGACTGATAAGTGGGTCCGGGACAATCTGCCGGAGGAACTGCGCCAGACGGCCTACCGGCTGCCGGCTGACTGTGCGGACATCGCGGTGATCCTGCGGCATGTCTGGCTTTTCGCTCATCGTCGCAGCGAGCAGTACGGCAAGTTCGTGGTCGGCTTCATCGCCGGTGAGACCGACGCTGCGCGCAGCCGAGCCGAGCTGGCTTCGGTCGAGTCGTTCACCATCGGTCAACTGGACGCCGCCGCACGGCTACGGGTGCCTGGGACGGCGGGCAATGCCGCGGCCGAGGATCGGGTACTCGCCTCCGTGATCATCTTGCGCGCCTACCACAACGGTTCGGCCACCGCACGCCCCAGCCGCCGGAGAGTTGATTATCCGGGGCTGCACGCCACCCTGCGCGCCACCATCGCGGACTGGTTCGACCGCAACGCCTCCACGCTCAGCCCGCACGCCGCCGACAAGCTGCGTGAGCACTTCCAGGT
>JBKPNA010000335.1:0-5130 GCA_046765695.1 Actinomycetota bacterium
CGGTGGACGGGGTGCATGCTCATTCCAGGTGGCGTCGATGACCTTCGAGGTCACTGAGGTGGACGGCCGATCGCCGGCTGCGAAGGGATGGGTCAGTGGACGAAGACGGGGTCGGTGAGCTGGGTCCAGTCGACTGGATCGTGGTCGAGTTCCCAGGAACCAGCAAGGACCGCTCGGATTGACAGACTCGGACAGGTTGGACGGCAACCGGCAACAGCTGACCGCCCCTTTCTGGCGAACGCGGCGTGCCGCTGCGCTCGCCGGAATCGTGTTCGCCGTTCTGCTGATCACCGCGATGACGATGATGCGCATCGCGCTGAGCGAGGGCAGTCTGCAGTCCCTCCAGAGCGATGCGTCGCGGCGCACGCTGATCCGCGTCAGCCTCGGCCTGGTGCCGTTTGCCGGCATCGCCTTCTTGTGGTTCATCGGCGTCGTCCGCGAGCAAGTTGGCCAGGTGGTTGAGGACCGCCTGTTCTCAACGGTGTTCCTCGGCAGCGGATTGCTCTTCCTGGCGATGGTGTTCAATGGCGCCGTTACTGCGACCGCCTTGATGGAGATGCTCGCCGGAGCGAATGTGAACGCCGATATCTGGACGTTCAGCCGCAGTTCGACGCAGACACTCATCTCGGTGTACGCCATGCGGATGGCAGCGGTGTTCACACTGTCGGTGAGCACCCTCGGGCTCCGCACGTCGGCCGTGCCGCGCTGGATCTCCTTCCTCGGCTACGCCGTCGCCCTGGTGCTGTTGTTTGCCGCCGGCGAGCACAGATGGAGCCAGCTGCTGTTTCCCGCCTGGGTGCTGGTGCTCAGCCTCGTGATCTTGTTCACCCGGCCGCCTGTTCGGCCCAGCGTCACCGAATGACTCGGCCTGGCGACCCACGCCGCCGCGCTACTGGCAGGTCTGGGAGACGAGAATGACCGGCGCCACCTTCACCGAGTCCATGGAACGGGTGGCTCAGTTCTTTGAGGCTCTGGGGGCGCTGATACTGATCGGCGGCGTCGTACTGTCAGCAGGCCTGGCGATCCGATCGCTGCGTCGTTCACGCGACGGGCGGGCGGCGTATCTGGTCCTCCGCGAGTCATTCGGTGGAGCGATCCTGTTGGCGCTGGAGGTGTTGGTGGCCGCAGACCTGGTCAGGACCGTAGCCATTGCGCCGACGCTGGAGAATGTGGCGATTCTCGCCTTGATCGTGCTGATTCGCACGGTGCTGAGCTTTGCGCTCGAGATCGAGATCGAGGGCGTGGCGCCTTGGCGGCGAGCGGTGACCAGCGGAGCCAGGCACGTCGCCGGCGCCGTCGCGCGCAGTGGGGACACAAGTGCCCTCCCTGACGGAGGGCACTAGATGACCGCCACGGTCGCGAGAAGCCGCCCACCCTCTTTGGGTGAGGCGGCGCGGCGATCGTGGTGATGCGCTGAGCGACATCCAGTCCTCGGCCGGCCTGGAGCGGCTGCAACCAGGTGGGTGCGAAGGGTCTGGTTCGGGAGGCGGACAATGACCAGAACGCTGATCAGGGTGGAGGCGGAGCTCTCCGATGAGCTGCTCACTGCGTTCCCGCAGCTGCGCGCTCACGTGCACCCGGTGCAGACCACCCTCAGTGGCGACGTCGCCGACCAGGAGGAGCTCCAGGGCGTACTCAACCTTCTGATCTCGCTCGGGCTGCCGGTGGTCGAGGTGATCACCATCCCGGACGAGTGAGTACTCGATCGAGGACTCACTCCTGCCGAACTGCTACCAGCGCTGCCCCAGCAGCACACTGATCGCCCAGATGATCGCGACGTCGAAGGCGATCAGCACGATCGCCCACAACGGGTAGTAGGGCAGGAACGTGAAGTTGGTCAGGGCCGAAAGCCCCGCGATAGCGAGACCCGCGTACAGCCCGAACGACTTCCCGAGCAAGAGCGTCACGCCGATCACGATCGCGATCACCCCGACAATCACGTGGGCCCAGCCCCAGGCCGTCAGGTCGAAACGGTAGAGGTATTTGGGGCCGGCTACGTACAACTGGTCTTTGAACACGGCGGACAGGCCCTGCAGGAACTGCAGGAACCCCATGGTGAGCAGCATGATTCCGCCGAACGTGACCAGACCACTTGCCCACAGCAGGCCGGTGTCCCGTTGGCTGCCTCGCATGATTCGACTGTCGGACATCAAGATTCCTCCTCGCTGAAACTCAGTACGCGAACACCTCGAGCAGAGTGTTCTCCTGGTCGGCGCTCAAGTTGCTGGAGAGCAGTTCGGCGGTGGGTAGTCCGCGTGATGAACCTATCGTCGCTGCCGAGGTGGTGCTTCCACACGGTGGGTGTGGCCATACCCGTCCTTTCGTCCGCATCGACGGCACCGACGATGCACCCGCCGCGCCGATGCGTCCTCCCCCGTTGCGGGTGAGGGGCCGGCACCCGTGCTGGGTGAACCGCCTACGGTGCGGCCTTCAACCTTCCTCTGCGCCGAAGCCTGATCGGGATGATCAGGAAGAAGGCAACGACAAGATAGCCGATGACCGCGACGAGCGGAGTGAACAAACCGACCACAATGAGCCCGACGTAGAGCGCATGGCTTGGCGTAAGCCGGCTGGACAGCAGAGTCGTCTCCTGGTCACCGGCATCCGGATGCACGAGCCCGCTCCGCAATGCGTACCGCCACAACGCCGACAGCAGCGATGTCGTCGGCAGCAACATGACACCGTAGATCGTCGCGGCGACCCGTTCGTCGTCGCGCGAGCCGAGGTTCTCGGCCAGCAGCTTCGTGGGGAACGGCAGGAAGGAGATCACGAGCAGCAGGCCAAGATTGAGCCTCAAGAAGCCGGTCGTCACACCATGCAGGTAATGGGTGATGGTGTTGTGGCCGAGCCAGATCGCACCGATGGTCGCGAAGCTCACCAGGTAGGCAAGGTAGGAGGGCCACAGCCCGAGGACCGCTTGCAGGAGGTGTCCTTCGGATCCTTCAGGCACCGAGATCTCCAGCACGAGGAGGGTGATCGCAATGGCGAAGACGCCATCGCTGAACGCCTCGACCCTCGCCAGCCGCAGCAGAATCTCAGATTCCCCCTCAGCAATAGTGCTGATCATGCTCGGGGCACGACAGGGACCGACTCACCCGAACAGGGTGGTGCCTGGGCGCCCATGCACCCACATACTGCGCTGCCGATGCGACCGGTCAGCCGGGCTTGGGCTCGCCCAGCCGCTGCGAGATCTCGGTGGCAGCGTCAAGAACCCGTTCGGCGACCTGGGGCATGGTGTCGGAGTTCAGGCGGAAGTTGGGACCCGATACCGAGATCGCGGCGACGACCTGTCCCTCCAGGTCTCGAATAGGGGCGGCCACCGCAGCTAGGCCGATCTCCAGCTCCCCGAGCGTGAAGCCGTATCCCTGCTCCCGTACGGTGTCCAGCTGTTCATGTAGCCGGCGTCGGTCGGTGATGGTGTTGTCGGTGAAGCGCTTCAGTGTTCCGCTCAGGCTCGCGGCGCGTTGTTCTGCGGACATGTGGGCCAGGAATACCTTCCCAGACGACGTAGCGTGCAGAGGGGTACGGCGGCCGACCCAGTTGACGGTGGTCAGTACCGCCGCGCCGATCACCTGGTCGATGGTGAGCACTTCGCCGTGGTCAACGATCCCGATCTCGACCGACTCGCCGATTTCTTCGGCCAGTGCTTCGCTTGTGCGGCGGCTGACTACCGACAGATCGAGCTTGCGGGTGGCGCCGGCCGCAAGCTGAACGACGCCATACCCGAGCTGATAATGACCGCGGTTGCTGTTCTGGTCCACGAGGCCGCGAGCTTCCAGGGTCGACAGCAGCCTGAAGATCGTGGACTTGTGAATGCTCAACTCGGCCGCGATTTCGGTCATGGCGGTCGGACCACGGCGGGCCAGGACCTGCAGGATCGATATAGCCCTGTTCACTGAATGAACCGACATGTCTCGCGATGCGACACTGTTCACCATAGTAAAAACCGTACCGATTTCTGGGCTACCGTGCGGTCAGGCCTCGATTCGAAGGTCGCTGAGTGGCTTGGAGCAGCAGATGAGGACCTTGCCCTGGGCGATTTCTTTGGGCCGGATGCCGCCATTGTGCTGCATGTCCACCGAACCGTCGAGCATCGTCGTCTTGCACGTACCGCACATGCCTTGAGTGCACGAGGACGGGAGCCGCATCCCAGCCGCCGTGGCCGCATCCAGGACATATTGATCGCCGGTGCAGGTGATCGTGCGGCCGCTGCGTACGAACTCGACGTTGAAACTTGCCACACGCGAGTCCGGGATCGCGGGCTCGGCGTAGCCGACCTCGTCCGTCAGGTGGAGCGGGTCGGCGGCGATCTGATCGGTGATCGGCAGGCTTTCGAAGGAGAAGCTCTCCTCGTGGTAGTAGGCCATGTCGTAGCCGAGCTCATCCAGCACCCGGCGCACCACGGCCATGTACGCCGGGGGGCCGCAGGTGTAGGTCACCCGCTCGACCAGATCCGGCGCGATCGCCTGCAGGGCTGCGGTCGTGAGCCGGCCGCGCAGACCCATCCAGCGTTCCGACGGATAGTCGCCCTCGCAGATGTGAACGACCCGGATGTTCGGCGACACCGCCGCAATGGCCTCCAGCTCACGGCGGAAGATGATGTCGGCCGGGGTACGCGCGGCGTGCACGAACAAGACATCGGCATCGGAACCGAGGTCGACCAGGGTCCGGGTCATCGACATGACCGGCGTGATGCCGCTGCCGGCCGACAAGAACAGGTACTTCGGCGCGGGCGGTCCTGACAGGGTGAATTGACCAAGGGGAGCGAGCACACTGATTCGGGTGCCGGGTGTGACGTTGTCATGCAGCCAGTTCGACACGGGCCCGCCGATGACTCGCTTCACCGTGATGCTGATGAGGTGCGGCCTGGTCGGCGGGGAAGAGATGGTGTAGCAGCGGCTGATCGGCTGGCCGCCGATCTCGAGCTGCAGGGTGATGAACTGGCCGGGTTCGAAGTGGAAGACCTTGCCGCCCTCCGCCGCGAACACGAAGGTCTTTACATCGTGGGTGATGTCCAAGACGGACCGGCAGATGAGCTCGGCCCGATCTTCGTCGCCCCAGCAGTCCGGCGCCCACGGCGGTGGGACCAACAATGCGGCTGATTCGCGGTCCATGGTGATGGTCATGACG
>JBKPNA010000336.1:0-2066 GCA_046765695.1 Actinomycetota bacterium
GGGGCAGGACAAGATCAAGCTCGGCGTGGGCGACACCGTCCTCGTCGGCGGCGGAGGGCCCGTCGGCCTGCTGCATGTGGCCCTCGCCAAGACCCGGGGGGCATCCCTGATCATCTGCTCGGACCCGTCTCCGGACCGGCGGGCCGCCGCGGCCCGGGCCGGCGCCACGGTGGCGGTCCACCCCGACGATGTCGACGCCGCCGTGGCGGAGGCGACCGGCGGAGCCGGTACGGACGTGGTGATCACCGCTGCGCCGGCGCACGCCCTGCAGGCCGCGGCCGTGCACCTCGCCGCGCCCACCGGCCGGATCCTGTTCTTCGGCGGCCTGCCACGCAGCCGCCCCACCGTGGAGCTGGACACCAACGCGATCCACTACAACGAGCTCACCGTGGCCGGAACGACCGCGTCGACGCTCGACGACTGCCGGCGCGCCGCCGATCTCGCCGGCCAGGGGCGGATCGAGCTCGAGTGGATGGTCTCCGACCGCGTCGCCCTGACCGACTTCGCCCGGGCCATCGCGAAGGTTCAGCACGGGGCAGCAGGAAAGGTCGTGGTCAAGCCCTCGACAGCAAAGGAAACGACCGGATGAAGCCCCGATTGCTGCCCGTTCACCTGGAGGACCACCCCACCGAACCGTTCACCGTCCAGCTGACCCGCCTGCGGGAGCTGACCGGTGAGCTGGTCGACTGGCTCGACCCCGCCCGCCTCGACGCCCCGGTACCCGACGACGCGAGCGCCGTGGTGGTGCCGGATCTGAACGGGCGCGCCTACCGGATGGTGGACGCCTTCCGCCGGATCGACCGGCCGATCCTGCTGATCACCTCCGAGTTCGGAACGGTGTCCATGTGGGACTGGGAGATCCGGGACCACCTGCGCCGCCGGGGGGTCACCACCATCGCTCCGAGCTCCCTGCAGGAGTGCGAGGACATCTGCCGCACCTTGGCCACCAGGGAAACGCTGGCCCGGTCCACAATGGTCGTCTACCAGGACGACCTCGGTGCCGGGATGCAACCCGACATCTTCAAACGCTTCTACTGGTGGGAGGACGAGTGCGTGCGGGACATGCAGCAGGCGTTCGGCGTCACCATCGAACGCCGCAGCTACCGCCAGCTGGCCGCCCGGGCCGCCGCCGTTCCCGACGGCAGGGTGGACGCCGAGTGGGCGCGCGTTGCCGGCACCGTACCGATCGTGGGTCTCCGGCCGCGCGCGCGTGCGGAGGCGCTGCGGCTGTACCTTGCGCTGCGGGACGAGCTCGACGAGTCAGGTGAGGTGATAGCCGCCGGCGTCAACTGTCTGAACGAGTCGGCCACGTCGCCCACCACACCGTGCCTGGCGTGGAACCTGCTCTACGAGGAGCGTGGCCTGCTGTGGGGGTGTGAGGCGGATCTGACGTCCATGATCACCGAGACGCTGGTCAACAAGTCGTTACAGGTGCCGGTCATGATGACCAACCTCTACCCGTTCCTGATGGGCCAGGCGGCGCTGAAGCACGAGCGCATCCCCGGCTTTCCGGAGGTCGACGAGCCCGAGAACCACGTTCTGGTGGCGCACTGCGGCTATCTCGGCGAGGTCCCGCGGTCCTGCGCGACTGAGTGGACGGTTCGCCCACCCGTTCTCGAAATCATCGACGAGAACGCGCACGCCATCGACGCGCGGCTGCCGGAAGGCCCCACCACGATCGTCAAGATCGCCAGTGACATGCGCACCCTCGTGGTCACTCCGGCCGTGCTGTCGGGCTACGTGCAGTACCAGAACTCCGACTGCCTCAACGGCGGCGTTCTGCGCATCCCGGACGGTTACCGCTTCATCGAACGGCTGCCCTCGCACCACGCCGTCCTCGCTCCCGGGGCCCTGGCCCGCCGCATCGATGTGATGGCGAGCGTGCTGGGACTCACCGTCGAACAACTCTGAACCGAGCCATTCCGCAATCCACAAAGGAGCGCCGTGACAAACCCACCCCCCGCCCGCTTCGGCGTCGTCGGCAGTGGCTGGCGTACCCAGTTCTTCCTGCGCCTGGCCCGTCTGGCGCCGGGTCACCTCACCGTGACCGGCGTGGTGACCCGGAC
>JBKPNA010000337.1:0-6223 GCA_046765695.1 Actinomycetota bacterium
GTGTTCGCCTGCCCATCGGTGTACGAGCCGCTGGGCATCGTCAACCTCGAGGCGATGGCGTGCGAGACGGCCGTCGTCGCCTCGGCCGTCGGCGGCATCCCTGAGGTGGTCGTCGACGGTGAGACCGGCTACCTGGTTCCCTACGACCCGGCACGCGCCGACGATCCCGCGATGGTGACGGAGTTCGAGCGCGGCCTGGCCGAGAAGATCAATTCATTGACCGCCGACCCCGAGAGGGCCCGGCAGTTCGGCCTGGCCGGCCGGAAACGGTGCATCACCGAGTTCAGCTGGTCCAAGATCGCCGCAGAGACGGTCGAGGTCTACCGCCGAGCCATCGAGGCGCATAGCGGCTGAGGCCGGGGCGTGTCGGCGACGCGACCTCGACTGACCGGTCGGTACGCCGACCGGACCGAGGCGGGCCGCGTTCTCGGCGACGCCGTTGCGGCCGCAGGCCCGCTGCCCCGGCCCCTGGTGCTCGCGCTGCCCCGCGGCGGCGTACCGGTGGCCACCGAGGTCGCTGCCCGGTTGGGGGCGCCGCTCGAGGTGATGGTGGTACGCAAGATCGGCGCCCCGGGACGCCCCGAGCTGGCCATGGGCGCCCTCGCCATGATCGGGTCGCAGGTGTCGCTGTACCGCAACGAGGACATCATCAGAGCGCTCGGGATCGGAGGAGTGGCCTTCGCAGCGGCGCACGACCGGGAGATGACCGAGCTGCGCCGCCGGGGGGACGTCTTCAGCCGCCCCGACGCAACCCCGGTCCTTGGCGCCGACGTGGTCCTGGTCGACGACGGGCTGGCCACCGGGTCGACGATGCTCGCGGCCGTGGCCGCCGTGCGCGCCCTGCAGCCGGCCCGGGTCGTCGTTGCTGTGCCGGTGGCCTCCCGGCCCGCCATCGAGGCGCTCGAGGAGGTGTCGGACGGGGTGGTCTGCCCGTTGGTCCCGACGCGCTTCACAGCTGTCGGCCTGGCGTACACGGACTTCCACCAGCTCACCGACGGCGAGGTCGACGCCCTGCTCCATCCGAGGACTTAGGCCACGTCGGCCTCGGTCCCGTTCGTCAGGAGGAGGAGCTCGGCGTAGCTGAGCGGGAACACCGCGTGCGGAATGCCGCCGGCGGCCCAGAGCGGCTCGTAGTTGGCCAGCGTCCGGTCGACAAGCGTACGCAACGGGTGAGGATGGCCGACCGGGGCGACGCCGCCGATCGGCTGGCCGGTGTGGGCGCGGACGAACTCCGCCGAGGCCCGGTGCAGCGTAAGTCCGTAGTTGTCCTTGACCCGGTCCAGGTCGACCCGGTGCCGGCCGCTGGCCATGATCAGTACGGGCTCGTCCTCAGTGGTGGCGAAGACCAGGGAATTCGCGATCGCTCCGACAGGGCAACCGAGCTGTCTGGCGGCGGCCGGGGCGGTCGGAGCCGGCTCCGGCAAGATGCGTACGCGGCCCGAGATCCCGGCGGCCGCCAGGATGTCGTTCACCGCCTGGCTGCTGGGGTGCAGATCCATGGCCTGGGAACCTCCTCGAGAGTTCTGGTCGCCGACCAACGAAGCGCGCGGTCGCTGTGAACGCCGCCACGCCCGTGCCGCCCGACATAACAAAGCCCGGCCGCCACCGCGACCGGGCAAATGGGACGACGCTAGCCCACGACCTCTTGCAGAGCCCCGGCCAGCTCGGCCGCCTCGTCAGCGTTGAGCTCTACCACCAGTCGACCGCCTCCCTCCAACGGAACCCGCATGACGATCCCACGTCCCTCCTTGGTGACCTCCATCGGGCCGTCACCCGTACGCGGTTTCATAGCAGCCATTGCGCATCCTCATCTATGTAGTGGCCGAGACCTCCTCGCTCATTATTCCGCATGATCCGGCCCTCGGCGCGCTGGGTGCGCCCGCTCCGGCCCCGTGCCGCGCATAGAACTAGCGCGTCCGAACCGTTATTCAACTAAGTGGTTGACAAAGCACCAGGAGCCATCTAGGGTTGTCCTCAACCAACTGGTTGAAGACAAGGATCTGATGACCCGAGCAGAGCAGGATGCGGTGTCCGATGATCAGCTGTCCAAGGTCTTCGCGGCGCTTGCCGATCCGACTCGTCGCGACCTGGTCGCCCGACTGGCGGTCAGCGACGCGACGGTTGGTCAACTGGCAGCTCCGTACGCGATGTCGGTGCAGGCCGTCTCGAAGCACCTCAAGGTGCTCCAGGACTGCGGCCTGGTCACCCAGCGCCGGGACGCCCAGCGCCGGCCCCGACATCTGGAAGCCGAGGTCTTCGAGCTGATGACCAGCTGGATCGACCGCTACCGCAAGCAGGCGGAGGAACGCTATCGCCGCCTCGACGCCGTCCTTGCCCGCATGGACGACGAACACATCACCACTTCACAGGGAGGTATCGCACCATGAGCAGCAACACCACGACCATTCCGGCCGATCCTCGCGGCACCACGATCGAGGCCGACCCGAACCTGCCGATCGTCACGATCGTGCGCGAGTTCGACGCGCCGGCCGACCGCGTCTACCGCGCGTGGACCGACTCCGACCTGGTCGTCCAGTGGCTCGGTCCTACGAGTACCGAGATGAGGATCGACCACTGGGATGCCACGACCGGCGGAAGCTACCGCTACGCCGCCTGGCGGGACGGTGAGGAGGTGGCCGCCTTCTTCGGCTCCTTCCACGAGGCCCGACCCGGCCAGCGGCTGGTGCAGACCTTCACCTGGGAAGGCATGCCCGACGGCGTCAGCCTGGACACCATGACCTTCACCGATCTCGGCAACGGCCGTAGCCGGGTGACCGCCGTCTCGGTGGTCGACTCGCTGGAGGCGCGAGACGCGATGCTGGCCAGCGGCATGGAGGTCGGCGTCTACGAGGGCTACGCGAAGCTCGACGAGCTGCTGGCGCAGCAGTCCGGCTGAGATCTGACTGGCGGATCGCTCGCGACTAGGCCGGCGGGGATCCGGCACGCGTAAGTCGACGGCTCTATTGCGGCGGTACGAAGCACCCCTCGAGATGGTCGTCGACCAGGCCGATCGCCTGCATCAAGGCGTATGCGGTGGTCGGCCCGACGAACCGAATCCCCGCCGTCTTCAGGGCACGCGCCAGCGCGACGGACTCCGGCGAGCTGGCGGGCACGGTCTCGGTCGGCCGGGGTCGGTCCGGCACGGCATGGGCGAGGATCAGCCTGGCGAAATCCTCGCCCAGCCGCGCCACCACCTTGGCGTTGGCGATGGTCGCCTCGATCTTGGTCCGGTTGCGGACGATCCCCTTGTCGTTCATCAGCCGCTCGACGTCTGCCGGTCCGAATAGGGCCACCAGCTCGGGCTGAAAACCGGCAAAGGCGGCGCGGAAGCTCTCTCGCTTCCGCAGGATCGTGATCCAGGCAAGTCCCGACTGGAAGGCCTCCAGGCTCAGCCGCTCATACAAAGCCGGCACGCCGGTGACAAGCCGGCCCCACTCGTGGTCGTGGTAGTCCAGGTATTCCGGCGCACTGAGGGCCCACTCGCAGCGGAGCAGGCCGTCGGGCCCCGGTTTGAGGGTCACGCCGTCTCGCAGACGGCCGCGAACCGTTTCAGGCTGATACCGAAGCCGCGGCGCAGCACCGGTAGCAGCAGCCGTGCGACCGGGTTGAGCAAGCGCGCCGCCGGCAGGTCGAAGACCTCGACGCAGCGAACCGAGGTCCCGGTCTCGTGGCCGCGCAGCCGGAAGATGCCGAAGCCAGTGAAGTACGGGCCGAGGTGGCGTATTTCCAGCTCGGCCAGCGGCTGCCCGTCCGGGCCGGGCGTTGCGGGCGTCCATCCGGTGACGACGAAGCGGTCCAGCAGCCCAAGCGGGAGCGGGCCTAGCCAGAACCCGGACAGGGCGGCGCCGCGTACGCCGAGTCCGGCGTCGCCGTCGCTGACGATCCGGATCGTGGTCAGCGGGATCCACCGTGCCTGGCCGCGCCAGTCGATCAGTTCGTCCCAGACGCGAGTGACCGGCGCGGCGACCTCGGTCGCCGCCTCGAGGCGTACGCTCACGAGTTCCGCAGGTTGTCAGTTCCGAGTGGATCCGGCGCGATCCGGCGCCCGGTCGGCAGAGTGGGCTGACCGTCAGCAGCGGCGGTCAGGGCCGCGATGGTCGCGTCCTTCTCCGCGATCTCGCGGGCCAGCCGTTCCAGCACGTAATCCACCTGACCCATGGCGTAGCCCCGCAGCGTCACTCCGAAGCGGAGCTGGCGGATGTCCTCCGGGCCCAACGGATGCTCTGGCAGATCCTGGCGGTAGGTGTCGTGCACAGGGTCCCTGCTCATCTGTCCCATTCCTCCCGCCGCCGCCATCGCCGCCACACCCAACGCGGCAACCGCAATCACGGCGATGAACCACTCCATGGGCTGAATGCTGTCACGCAAAACCAAGCGAACCTGGCCGTCTCTCCCCCGACACCAGGCCGGTCACCTCCGCTGACCCCACGTTTCCCATCACATGACGGTTAAAGGGTCTTTCGTCAGCGCTGCGGACACGCGCTAACCATCACATAACGGCAAACCTGGAGGGAGAGTGGGAGAGCCCGAACGCGCCTCAACTGAGCCAGCGCACCAGGCCGTCGCGGCAGGTCTCGAGATCGGCGGCTGGGCAGAACTCGTCGTCGGCATGGGCCTTGCTCGGGTCGCCGGGACCGAAGTTGACCGCCGGGATGCCGAGCGCCGCGAACCTCGCGACGTCGGTCCAGCCGAACTTGGCGCTCGCCTTGCCTCCCATTGCGGCCAGGAAGTCGGCAGCCGCAGGCCGGTCCAGCCCGGGCCGGGCGCCGGCAGCTACGTCGGTCACCTCGACCGGGAACCCCGCCAGTACCTCCCGTACGTGCGCTTCGGCCTGCTCCGGTGACTTGTCGGGGGCGAACCGGTAGTTGACCCCGATCAAACAGCGGTCGGGGATGACGTTGCCTGCAATCCCGCCGTTGATCTGGACAGCGTTGAGCCCCTCCCGGTAGGTCAGCCCGTCGACTTCGACCCGCTGCGGCCGGTACGCGGCCAGCCGCTGCAGCACCGCGCCGGCGTCGTGGATCGCGTTGTGTCCCATCCAGGACCGTGCCGAGTGCGCGGCGACTCCGGTCAGCTCGACCTCGATCCGCATGGTGCCCTGGCAGCCGCCCTCGATCCGGGCGTTGGACGGCTCGCACAGGATGGCGAAACTGCCGGTGAGCTGCTCGGGCTGCTCGCGGGCCAGATGCCTCAGCCCGTTGTGCTGCTCCTCGACCTCCTCGTTGTCGTAGAAGATCCAGGTGACGTCACGGTTGGGGGCGGCCAGCCGGGCGGCCGCGGCGAGCTGCACAGCCACCCCGCCCTTCATGTCACAGGCCCCGCGACCCCAGATCCGGGTGCCGTCGCCGTCCTCGGTCACCCAGGAGGGGACATTCCGGGCGATCGGCACGGTGTCCAGGTGACCGGCGATCAGAACTCGCTCCGGCCGGCCCAGGTCCGTTCTGGCCACGACCACGTTGCCCTGCCGGCTCACCCTGAGGTGCGGGTAGGGTCGCAGCGCAGACTCCACCAGACCCGCGATCACCGCCTCGTCCCCGCTCACCGACGGGGTGTCGATCAGGGCACGCAGCAGCGCCGTGATGTCGCCCTCAAGATCCAGCTGCTTCGCCACGGCGGCACCCTATCCGGCTCACTGAAACGGCGAAGGGTTGCCACAAGGCCGGTAGGCTCGCCGCCATGACTGAGCCCGCCGTCGGCGCGATGCGCTCGGCCTGGGGTTGGGGGCTGGCCACGGTGCACGAGAGCGCCGACGTCCTCGACACCTACTTCCCTTCGCCGCAGCTGGGGTCGTCGACCGACGACGGTGCGCCGGCCGAGCTGTCCGCTGCCGAGCGCCAGGACAACTTGCGCGGTGTGCGCACCGAGACCGTCCGGGTCGAGATCGACCTCGACACGCCCCCGGCGGGCACCCCGGATGCGTACCTCCGGCTGCACCTGCTCAGCCACCGCCTGGTGACACCGCATTCGCTGAACCTGGACGGCATCTTCGGCTGCCTGCCCAACGTGGTCTGGACCTCGGTCGGACCGTGCGCGGTGGACGGATTCGAGTCCGTACGCTCCCGGCTGCGGTCGGCCTTCGGACACGTGACCGTCTACGGGGTGGACAAGTTTCCGCGGATGGTGGACTACGTGCTGCCGCCCGGCGTACGCATCGCCGACGCGGACCGGGTCCGGCTGGGCGCCCACCTGGCGGCCGGCACCACGGTCATGCCTGTCTCTTATA
>JBKPNA010000338.1:0-2562 GCA_046765695.1 Actinomycetota bacterium
CTTCAGATCTCACCTGAGTCAATTGATTCGCCAGGGCCGCCGAACATCCCTCACGGAAAGGGAAGAAAGGCCTCGGCCAACCACCCGATGCTGGTTCGTTACGTCGGCCTTGCGGCCGATTCCGCTCTACCCCGGCCGGAGCCTGAGTTCCGGTCGGCCCTCGAGCAAAGCAGGACTTACTCCCGACGACGCAGTCGGAGCGCAGCCGCGACCGCCCGGAGGGCCGGGACGATGTCGCCGGTCGACGGCTGTACCTGGACGCAGACGTGATCGGCGCCGGCCTCGAGGTGCGCCCGCACGGCAGCGGCCAGAGCTGGCGCCTCGCCGTGGACGACGAGCCGGTCGACGAGGTCGTCGCTGCCCTCACCGGCAAGGTCCCTTGCGGTGAAGCCGCCGCGCTGCATGGTGGTGGTGTAGTTCGTCAGGCTCAGGTAGCTGCGCAGGAAGTCTCGGGCAGAGCGTCGCGCCGACCCTGGATTGCTGTCAACGACGATGGTCTGCTCAGGGGCGACCAGCGCATCGGGCCCGACCGCGGTCCTCGCCTCGGCCGTCTGGCCCGGCACCGTGAGGTAAGGGTGGGTGCCAGCACTGCGGCCGGCCGCGAGCGCCAGCATCCGCGGCCCCAGTGCGGCGAGCACGCGCGCCTGCGCAGGCACGCCATGCTCATCCAGCACATCGAGATATTTGGCCATTGCCTCTAGCGGGCGTACCCGCTGCGGGGTGGCCTCCCGGTGCCCCGAGCCGATACCCAGCAGAAGCCGCCCGGGGTGCTTGGCCTCGACCCGGTGGTAGGAATCGGCGAGCTGAGCCGGGTCAGCCCTCCAGATGTTCACCACGCCTGTGGCGACCTGCAAGGACTCCGTCGCATCCAGCAGCGCCTCCGGCTCGCGTAGCTCCGAGTTCGGCGAGCCTCCCAGCCAGATGGTGCCGTAGCCGAGGCCTTCGATCGTCCTGACCAAGGTCGCGTCAACGTCACGCACGCCCCGCCAGACGCCGACACTGCCGAGCAGCCGGCGCCACGTGCTGCCCCTGCCCTCATCTCCGCGCTCGGGGCCCAACGGCTCAGCCATGACCGACCCTCACCCACACGCCTGCTTGGTGGTGGCGGAGCGAGTCGATCGCGAGGTCATGGTCCTCGTCCGACTCGAGGCCGGAGACGGCGAGCACTCCCACGAGCGACCCGTGAACCCGGATCGGCACTGCGCCCCCGGTGGCCGCGTAGTCGCGCGGCGACAAGCCGAAAGCCGAGAGGAACCCCGCGTGGTCCGATCCGACGTAGCGACGGTTGACGGCCTGCGAGGACACGCCAAAGCGCCGAACGACGTTCGCCTTGCGGTCGACCCAGGCGTCGTTGTCGGCGCTGGTGCCGGCCATGGCCGCGTGGACGACACGATGCTCGCCCAGCCGGACGCTGATGGTCACCGGGAGGTTGTCGGCTTGGCATCGGGCGACCAGCGATGATCCCAGGCGCCACGCGTCGTCATGATCGAACCGGTCGAAGTCGGGCAAGTCGTCGTCCATCTCTCTGTCCCTGTCTTTCGGAGTGGAAGCCGCGAAGCCGCGGGCCTGTCTACACCTTCGCGCCAGCGGATGCGTCCAGTCGATAGCCTGGACGACTGCGGACAGCTCGCTTGGCGACTCACCCCGCGGATCTCGGCGAAAGCAGGCCATGGCACACATCTTCGTTACCGGTTCCGCCGATGGGCTGGGTCGGGAAGCAGCACAGACTCTGCTCCGAGACGGGCATCGGGTCATCGTCCACGCCCGCAGTGCCGAGCGACTTGCCGCCGTCAAGGACCTCATCGGTCGTGGCGCATCGAGCGCAGTCGGCGACCTGGCCGATCTGAACCAGACCCGGGAGGTGGCCGACCAGGTCAACGGCCTTGGCCACATCGACGCGGTGATCCACAACGCCGGCATCTACACGGGCGCTCAGATCATGCCGGTCAACATCGTCGCCCCGTACCTGCTCACCGCCTTGATCAACCGAGCAGGGGAGAAGACCCCCTTGGATCCCCACAGCGCGCTAACAAGACAGGGGAGCGCACCCATCGATCGCCCGCAGCGGCTGGTGTATCTCAGCAGCGGCTCGCACTACGGCGGACGAGCCGACCTGGCGGGTGTGGACTGGAGCGGACGACGCCGGACCGGCTCGTACGCCGACAGCAAACTGTTCGTCACCACCCTCGCCGTCGCTGTTGCCCGCCTCTGGCCCGACGTGTACAGCAACGCGGTCGACCCCGGCTGGGTGCCCACGAAGATGGGCGGACCTGGTGCTCCCGACGACCTGCGGCTCGGTCACCTGACCCAGGAATGGCTCGCCATCAGTAACGAACCAAACGCCCGCAGCAGCGGCGGGTACTGGTTCCACCAGCGGCTTCGCACGCCACATCCGGCGGTCCACGACACCCAGTTCCAAGACAGCCTCCTCGCCGAGCTCGCCCGGTTCACAGGCGTGCCGCTGACCTGAGGCATGACGCTCGCCGGAACTCGGGATCCGGGGGAGGTTGAGTTCATACCGCCGGCTGCTTGGGTCGGTGGGCTCAACGAGAGGATCAGGAA
>JBKPNA010000339.1:0-5507 GCA_046765695.1 Actinomycetota bacterium
CCTTTGTAGGAAACGGACAATAGGACGCCCGAATATTCGTGCCTTAGACGTTCGCCCTTCACGGGTTGGTCACGAAATAGTAAAGATGTGCTCGCCATCGTGGCGCCCGGTCAGGGGGCGCAGGCGCCCGGCTTCCTTGCGCCGTGGCTGACCGAGTCGAGTTTCGCCGACCGGCTGAACTGGCTGTCCGCCGTCTCCGGCCTGGACCTCGCCCATTACGGCACCGAGGCCGATGCGGAAACCATCCGCGACACGGCCATCGCGCAGCCGCTGCTGGTCGCCGCCGGCCTGCTGGCCGCCCTCGAGCTGTTTCCCCACCCGGTCGATGCCTTCCCCTACATCGGAGCCGCCGCCGGTCACTCCGTGGGTGAGATCACGGCGGCGGCCGGTGTCGGCGTGCTGTCAGCCGAGCAGGCCATGGTCTTCGTCCGCGAGCGCGGCCGTGCGATGGCGGAAGCCAGCGCGCGGACTCCCACCTCGATGACCGCGGTCATCGGCGGCGACACCGAGGAGGTGTTGGCCGCACTCGACCGAGACGGCCTCACCGCGGCCAATCACAACGGCAGCGGTCAGATCGTCGCCGCGGGTACGACGCAGCAACTGGCCGCCCTGGCCGCCGACCCGCCCAAACGGGCCCGGCTGGTACCACTCAGCGTGGCCGGCGCCTTCCACACAGTCCACATGGAACCCGCGGCGGCCCATCTGGCGGGCCTGGCCCGTGCCATTTCCACCCATGACCCCCGTACTCGGCTGCTGTCCAACGCGGACGGGCAGGTCGTGCACGACGGCCGCGAGGTGCTGCGGCGGCTGGTCGGGCAGGTTGCCTCTCCCGTGCGCTGGGATCTCTGCCTGGCCACGATGGCCGACCTGGGCGTCACCGGTCTGCTGGAGATGCCGCCGGCCGGCACGCTGACCGGTATCGCGAAGCGCAACCTCAAGGGCGTCGAGCTGTTCGCGCTCAACACCCCTGATCAGCTGGATGATGCACTCGACTTCGTGCATCGGCACGGCCGGGTTGCCTCGGCCACGCCGATCGCCAGCAACCCGACCTGGCGCCTGGTGGTCTCGCCGGGCAAGGGCCAGTTCACCCGAACCGAGGACGTGGAGAAGGACACCGTGCTGCCCTCCCACAGCACGGTCGGCACGGTCACGAACCGCCGCGACGAGATTCCGGTCAACGCGCCACACGGCGGCATCGTGGTCGAGTGGCTGGTGGAGAACGGCGACCCGGTCTCCCCAGGCCAGCCGCTGTTGCGACTCCATCCGGTCATCGAGACCGCCGACGCCACGGAGGTCAGCCGATGATCAGAGCAAGGGGGACGACCCCCTTGAACCCCCGCGGCGTGCACAACAACACACGGGAGCACGCCCGATGATCACCCTCAACATCCCGACCGGCGCGCAGTACTCGGCGATTCTCGGCTTCGGCGGCTACCGGCCACGCCGCGTCGTCGACAACGCCGAGATCTGCACCTTGATCGACTCCTCCGACGAGTGGATCCGGACCCGCTCCGGGATCATCGAGCGGCGCTGGGCGTCATCGGACGAGACCATCCAGATGATGTCGGTGGCCGCCTCCAGCAAGGCACTGGAACGGTCCGGCGTCGAGCCGGGTCAGATCGACACGGTGATCGTCTCCACCGTCACCCACCTGCACCAGACACCTGCGATTGCGACCGCCATCGCGGCCGAGTTGGGGGCCAAGGACGCGGCGGCGTTCGACATCTCCGCCGCCTGTGCAGGTTTCTGCTACGGGACCGCGATGGCCGACTCGTTCGTCCGCAGTGGGACGTCGAAATACGTCCTGGTGATCGGCGTGGAGCGGCTGTCCGACATGACAGACAAGCACGATCGATCCACGGCGTTCCTGTTCGCCGACGGGGCCGGCGCCGCGGTGGTCGGCCCGAGTCCGACCGCCGGCATCGGCCCGGTGGTCTGGGGCTCGGACGGCGATCAGGCCGGGCTCATCGGCCAGACGAAAGCGTGGGACAACGCCCTGCAGGTCGAGGCCCAGGCGGCATGGCCGACATTGCGGATGGAAGGCAACCCGGTCTTCAAGTGGGCCTCGTTCGCCATGGCCAAGACCGCCGCCGAGGCGCTGGACGCCGCCGGCGTACGTCCTGAGGACCTCGATGTCTTCGCTCCGCACCAGGCCAACATGCGAATCACCGACGCGATGCTCCGAGCGCTCAAGCTGCCCTCCGAGGTCGTCGTCGCGCGCGACATCGCTCATCAGGGCAACACCTCGGCCGCCTCGATCCCGCTGGCCATCGACGCCCTGCTGGAGTCGGGCGAGGCCAAGTCCGGCGACAGCTGCCTGATCATCGGGTTCGGCGCCGGTTTGGTCTACGCCGGACAGGTAATCGTGCTGCCATGAGCCCGGAACCGAACTAGCTCATCCCAACACCCCGAACTAAGGAGAACCATCTTGCCCACCACCGAAGAAGTCCGCAGCGACCTGGCCGAGATCGTGAACGAGGTCGCCGGCGTGCCGACCGACGACGTCCAGCTGGACAAGTCGTTCACCGACGACCTGGATGTGGACTCCCTGTCGATGGTCGAGATCATCTACGCCGCCGAGGAGAAGTTCGGCGTCAGCATCCCCGACGAGGAGGCCAAGAACCTGAAGACCGTTGGCGACGCGGTCGCCTACATCGAGCGCGCCGCCTCTTGACACTAGGCAGGAGCTGATCACCATGCCACGGACTCGGGTCGTCGTCACCGGCCTGGGCGCGACCACACCGCTCGGGGGGGACGCGTTCAGCACCTGGGACGGCTTGCTGGCCGGCCGCTCCGGCGTACGCGCCATCTCCGAGGATTGGGCAGCCGACCTCCCGGTGAAGATCGCTGCTCCGGTGGCGGTCGACCCCAATGAGGTGCTGGAGCGGGTGGAGGCTCGCCGGCTGGACCGCTCGGCCCAGCTGGCGGTCATCGCTGCGATGGAGGCGTGGCGGCACGCCGGCTATGGGCTCAAGGACGACAACCCGGTCGACCGGGACCGCCTCGGTGTTTCCATCGCCACCGGAATCGGCGGGCTGCACACCATGCTCAGCAACTGGGACATCCAGAAGGAGAAGGGGGCCCGTCGGGTCAGTCCGCTAGCCATTCCGATGCTGATGGCCAACGCTTCTGCAGCCAATGTGAGCATCCGTCTCGGCGCCCAGGCGGGGGCCCATACGCCCGTATCGGCCTGCGCCTCCAGCAACGAGTCGATCTCCCATGGCTTGGACATGATCCGGCTGGGCCGGGCTGATGTCGTGGTGGTCGGCGGCACGGAGTCCTGCATCCACCCGCTGCCCATCGCCTGCTTCGGCCAGATGCAGGCGATGAGTCGGCGGAACGACGAGCCGGAGCGGGCCTCCCGGCCCTGGGATGTCGACCGCGACGGCTTCGTGCTCGGTGAGGGCGCGGTGATGTTCGTGATCGAGCGGTTGGAGCATGCCCAGGCCCGGGGCGCGAAGATCTGGGGTGAGTTGTCCGGCGCCGGCATCACCGCCGACTCGCATGATCTGGTCCAGCCGAATCCCAGCGGAGAGACTCAAGCCCGAGCCATGACGAAGGCGCTACGGGAGTCCGAGCTCTCCCCCGGCGACATCGTCCATGTCAACGCCCATGCGACCTCGACGCCACAAGGCGACGTGACCGAGGCCAGCTCGATCCGGCAGGCACTCGGTGACGACACCGAGGCCATCGTCACCGCCACCAAGTCGATGACCGGGCACCTGCTGGGCGGCGCCGGGGCCCTCGAGTCGTTCGCCACGTTGCTGGCGCTGTACCACCGCAAGGTGCCGCCGACCGTCAACCTGGACAACCCCGAGCCGGACCTGGGCATCGACATCGCCACCAAGGTGCGCGAGCTTCCGGACGGAGATCTGGCGGGAATCAACAACTCGTTCGGCTTCGGCGGCCACAACGTGGCGGTCGCGTTCACCAATGCCTTCGCGACGGGAGATGCAGCATGACCACCACCGTTACCCCACCGAACAGCAGCCCGGCCGCGCCAGCCGCACCGACGCCGGCAGGCAAGGTCAAGCTCCCGCGCGACCAGGATCCGCGGAACCCCAACCGGCGGCTGCGGAATCTGCTCGACGAGGGCTCGCTGGAGCTGATCACGCCCGACGACGACTCCGGGATGCTCGCGGCGGCCGGCACCATCGACGGCAGCCCGGTGGTCGCGTTCTGCTCCGACCCGACGGTGATGGGTGGCGCGATGGGCATGGACGGCTGCGACGTCGTGGTCCGGGCCTACGAGCGTGCACTGCAGGACCGGGTGCCGATCCTTGGTATCTGGCACTCCGGCGGCGCGCGCCTCGCCGAGGGCGTGCTCTCCCTGCACGGCGTCGGGCGGATCTTCCAAGCCATGACGCAGGCGTCGGGAAAGGTTCCGCAGATCTCCATCGTGCTCGGCTTCGCCGCCGGCGGCGCGGCGTACGGGCCCGCGCTGACCGACATCGTCATCCTGGCGCCGGAGGGCCGGATCTTCATCACGGGCCCAGACGTGGTGCGTTCGGTGACCGGCGAGGACGTGGACATGCTCCGCCTGGGTGGTCCGGACACTCATGGTCGCCGCTCGGGACTCGTGCACGTGGTCGCCGATGACGAGGCCGATGCGATTGCGCAGGGCCGAGCGCTGGCCAGCCTGCTGGCGGACCAGGGCAGCAAGGTCGAAGAGGTCAGCGACGTCGACCTTGCCACGCTGCTCCCCGAGTCACCGAAACGCGCCTATGACGTCCATCCCCTGATCGACGGAGTGCTGGATCCGGGGTCGACGGTCGAGCTGCATGCTCGCTGGGCTCCGAACATGACCACAGCGCTCGGTCGGCTGGGCGGCCGGACCGTCGGGGTGCTCGCCAACAACCCGCTCCGGCTGGGCGGCTGCCTCGATACGGTCAGCGCTGAGAAGGCGGCCCGGTTCGTCCGGATGTGCGACACCTTCGGTGTGCCACTCGTCGTGGTCGTGGATGTGCCCGGCTATCTGCCCGGGGTCGGTCAGGAGTGGGACGGCGTCGTCCGGCGGGGGGCGAAGCTGCTGCACGCCTTCGCCGAGGCGGTGGTGCCCCGCGTCACCCTGGTGACCCGCAAGGCCTACGGGGGCGCGTACATCGCGATGAACGCGCGCGCCCTGGGCGCCACCCGCGTACTCGCCTGGCCCGGTGCTGAGGTCGCCGTGATGGGACCGATCGCCGCCGTGCGGATCCTGCACCGGCGCAAACTGGCCGAGGTGGCCGACGACGTACGACCGCAGCTCGAGGCCGAGCTGGCCGCGGAGCACGATCGGATCGCCGGCGGAGTCGAGAAGGCGGTCGAGATCGGAGTCGTCGACGAGATCGTCACTCCAGACAAGACCCGTTCCGCGGTGGCTGCGGCAATCCGCGCGGCCGACACCGGTGCCCGGGGCGACCACACCAACATCCCCCTCTGAGGCCAAATCGCATCGCTCCACTTCAACCCGAAATAGCTACTCCCCTTGGACGGACCGGCCACGACACGCCGGCTGAGCGTGAACG
>JBKPNA010000340.1:0-1955 GCA_046765695.1 Actinomycetota bacterium
CCACCTGGCCGGCGTACGTGCCGACGCTGGAGGATGCGAAGCCCGAGGCCAGCAGCGCGAGCGCGAAGAAGAACGCCGCCGGCTGGTCGAGCTCGCTGGCGAGCCCGGCGTGTACGCCCTCGAGCGTGTCGGTGTCGGGGATGTCGGTGCCGGCGAAGACGGCGGCAGAGATCAGCAGCATCGAGAGGTTGACGACCCCCGCCAGTCCCATTGCCAGCATCACATCGGCCTGCAAATGGCGGAACAGGAAGCGCCGGTCGGCCACGCTGTCAGCGGCGACCCGGTTCTGGGTGAGTGCGGAGTGCAGATAGATCACGTGGGGCATGACCGTTGCCCCGAGGATCCCGGTCGCCAGCAACAGGCTGTCGGTGCCCTCGAACCGGGGTACCAGACCAGCGACTGCCTGGCCGGCTACCAGGTCGACCCGCAGCAGTGTCAGCAGGAATCCAGTCAGAATGACCCCGAACAGCCCCGTGATCGCGAGCTCGAACGGCCGGAAGCCAAGGCTTTGCAGGCCCAGCAGCCCGAACGCGATGATGCCGGTGACCACCCCGCCGGCGAATAGCGGGATGCCGAACAACAGGTTCAGCGCGATCGCCCCGCCGATCACCTCAGCGAGGTCCGTGGCGATGGCCACGAGCTCCGCCTGCACCCACATACCGCGGGTCACCGCGCGCGGGAAATGGTCCCGACACAGCTCCGGCAGGTTTCGGCCAGTGGCCAGGCCCAGCTTGGCAGAGAGCGTCTGGATCAGCATCGCCAGCAGGTTGGCCAGCACGATGACCCATACGAGCAGGTAGCCGAACCGGGCGCCGGCGGAGAAGTTGGTGGCGAAGTTGCCTGGATCCACGTACGCGATCGCGGCCACAAACGCCGGACCGAGGAGAATCAGCCGCCACCGTACGCCACCGCGGATCCGGATCTCGGCGACGGTCCGCTGCGTCTGTGGCCGGTCCCGGAGCGTCGTCATGACTGCTCCTGCGCATCGGCGTACGCGGCGTGTCGCGCGGGGCGAAGTCGAGCGATGGGCATCGGGGGCAACTTACCCACTTCATCCAGCCCCGTCATCAGATCATCCGTCGGCGGACCTGCCCGCCGAATCAACGTCAGGGGCCTGGGATTCCGTGCACGCTATAGTCGCGCTGAACGAGTTGTCGCGTCCCCATCGTCTAGCGGCCTAGGACTCCGCCCTTTCAAGGCGGCAGCGCGGGTTCGAATCCCGTTGGGGATACCAGCCATTTGGCCTAGTCATCGGCCAATGAAGACACTTCGCATTCCCCGTCACACTAGCCTAGGCGTGCAATGAGTCATGCAATAGGAAGCCCTAGTCTCATTGCATGCCAGCCGCGAAGCGGCACCGTGCTCGTGGGCACATTCGCGAACTGCCGTCGGGAAGCTTCCAGGTCATCGTTTACGCCGGAACCGACCCGCTGACCAAGAAAGCCCCGGTACATCCGGGAGACCTTGAAGACCTACGGCGCGGCGGAGGTTGCGCTGAGGAGGCTGCAGGGCCAGGTTGACCAAAAACCGTCACCCGAAGACCGACATCACGCTCGGCCAGGCCATCAGTCGCTGGCTTGAGATCGCGAAGCTCGAGGACACCACGCGTGACCGGTACGAGGACCTGGTGCGTATGTACGTTGGGCCGGTGCTCGGCGACCTTCCCGCCGGGAAGTTGGACGCCGAACTGCTCGAAAGCTTCTACGCCCGATTGCAGCGCTGCCGTGACCTCTGCGACGGCCGGCGCCGGGCGCGTCATGAGTGCCGACCGCTCAGTGGCAGTACGGTCCGAAAGATCCACTACGTCATCAGCGCCGCATTGGAGCAGGGCCGTGCGATGGCGTTACCTCGGCGTGAACCCGGCGGCGCTGGCGATCGCGCCGACGGCCAACCACACCGACGCCGACCCGCCCAGCGCCGAGGAGGCCGCAGCGATCATCGGCGCTGCCTGGGAC
>JBKPNA010000341.1:0-3898 GCA_046765695.1 Actinomycetota bacterium
CGCAACAAGGACAATGAGTTGTCCTTCTACGACGCCCGGCCGGGGGTCTACCACGCCATCAGCCTCGGCGGCTTCGTCCGCTAGCCGCAGCACATTTGACGGCGTCGGGCCGGCGGGAACCGCAGAACTCCTGCCGATGATCCCCCTGGTCGTCTATAGTCCCGCCAGAGGTGACGTCGTAGGGCCCTGCGGCTGCAACCTCGTTGCGCAGAGCGATACGGGGAGGGTGGTCGCGCGTGCATCGCATGGTGGGGGTGACATTGTCGTCGCTCCTCGTCCTGGGACTGGTAACGGTCGGTACGTCGCAGGCCCTAGGCCCGCGTACCGGTGCGGCAGCTCTGCCACCACCGACAGCCCCACCGCCGAACGCCGTCATCGTCACCGCACTGATCGGGACCGAGAAGCGCAACTATTTCGAAGACCCCAAGGTCAAGCAGCGGCTCGCCGAGCTGGGCTTCGTCCTCGAGATGGACGCTGCCGCCTCCCGCGACATGGCCACCTCGCGCGACCTGAAGAACTACGACTTCGCCTTCCCGTCCTCCGCTCCGGTCGCAGAGAAGATCATCCGCGCAACCCATCCGGCCGGCGTCTCCTCGCCGTTCTACTCCCCGATCGCGATCGCCACGTTCCAGCCGATCGTCGAGGCCCTTCGGCCGGTCGCTGTTGCGCGCGGAGACATCAACGGCTACCAGTCCTTCGAGATCGACCGGTACCTCGACCTCGTTCGCAAGAACACGCGGTGGGACCAGTTGCCGGGCAACACCACCTATCCCGCCCGGAAGGCGGTGCTCGTCTCCACCAACGACGTGCGCAGCTCCGGCGCAGCCGCCATGTATCTCGCTATCACCAGTTACGTCGCGAACGGCAACAAGGTGGTGGGAAACGGCCAGCAGGTCTCGGCGGTGATGCCGACGATGGAGCAGCTGTTCCTCGGTCAGGGCTACGCCGAGTCCTGGAGTGAGTCCTCCTTCGACGACTACCTGGCTCAGGGGGCGGGTAAGGTGCCGATGCTGCTGATCTACGAGTCGCAGTTCCTGGAGCTCGAGCGGCGTCGGGACGGCTCCATCGCCCAGGGCATGGTGCTGATGTACCCGAGCCCGGATGTGCTGTCCAAGCACACGGCTATCGGCCTGACCAAGAACGGGGCCAGGCTCGGCGAGGTGCTCCGGGACGATCCGCAGCTGCAGCGGCTTGCCGCAGAGTACGGATTCCGCACCAACAACCCCGCTGTTTTCAACGAGGTGTTCGCCGGCTCGGGCGCCAATCCGCCGACCCAGCTCGGTCAGGTCATCGACCCGCCGCGTTACGAGGTGCTCGAGTCGCTGATCAAGCGCCTAGCGGACCAGTACTGAGGATTTGCCTGGTGACACCTCTGACGCGGTGGCGCACGTCTGTCCTGGCGGTCGGCCTGTCCCTGGTCGTCGGACTGGCACAGGCCTGCGCGCCCACGCCGACCCGGTCCACCGACCCGTCCGCGCCGGCATCCTCCTCCCGCCCGTCGGCCTCCGCGGCGAGCCCTGTCGAACCGCTGGACCAGAAGGTCACCCTCCGGGTGCTCGGCAGCACCGACCTGAAGGACATGAAGGAGGTCGTCGCCGCGGCGGCCGAGGCGACCAACGTGACGCTGGACATCACCTACGTCGCCTCGCCGGCGGGCGCGCAGACGGTGGCGTCAGGCAAGGCGACCGGCAAGTTCGACGCGCTCTGGTTCGACTCCAACGCCTACCTCTCACTCCAGCCGAAGGCGAGCGGACGAGTCGCGACGTCGACGAAGACGATGACATCCCCGGTCGCCCTCGGTCTCGACTCCGGCGTCGCTCGGCGCCTGGGTTGGGACCACAAGCCGCCGACCTGGGCCGACATCGCGCGGGCCGCCGGCGAGAAGAAGTTCCGTTACGGCATGAGCAACCCCGCAACCTCCAATGCGGCGTTCACTGCCCTGGCCAGCGTGGCCACCGCCCTCGCCGGCGGCGGCACCGTGCTCGAGGCCGACCAGATCGACGGTGTGGCGCCGGCGCTGCGCAGGTTCTTCTCGGCCCAGGCGATGACCTCGGAGTCGGCATCGGAGCTTGCCGACCGGTTCGCCGCCCAGTCCGGCAAGTCCGGGGCACCGGACGGCCTGCTGAACTACGAGTCTGAGCTGATCGGTCTCAACGCCTCCGGCAAGTTGAAGCGGCCGCTGACCGTGGTGCTCCCCGCCGACGGGGTGATCTCTGCTGACTTCCCGATCGCCCTGCTGAACGGCGTGAACCCCGCGGCCAAGTCCGCGTACGAGGTGCTGACCCGGTGGCTCCGCTCGCCCGCCGCTCAGCAGCTCATCATGGACAAGACGTCCCGCCGGCCGGTCTCACCGAGAGTCGAGCCTGACCGGGCCAAGTTCGGCAAGCGGATGCTGATCGAGCTTCCGTTCCCCGCCCGGCGGGCTGTGCTGGACCGGCTGCTCACCTCCTACCTCAACTCGATCCGCAGGTTGACGCAGTCGATCTACGTGCTTGACCTGTCCGGCTCGATGGCCGGCGAGCGGATCACCGCGCTGCGCAACGCGCTGATCTCACTGGCCGGAGGCAGTGGCAAGGTCAGTTCCAGCGGTTACGCCGTCTTCCGCAAACGGGAGACGGTCACCCTGATCGGCTACTCCTCCAGGGTGAAGTCACCTCAGGTGTTCGCCATTCCTGCCGACAAACCCGGCCCTGCGCTCGCCCGGATCCGCCACGCGGCAGGCGGCCTGAAGGCGGAGCCACGGAAGACTGCCACCTACACGGCGTTGCGCGAGGCGTACCGGCTCGCCGACCGGCAGAGGCGCGCCCAGCCTGACGCGCTGACCTCGATCGTGCTGATGACCGATGGTGAGACCAACAACGGCATCAAGGCCGGTGAGTTCCGATCCTTCCACCGGAAGTTGCCGCGGGAGACCCGCTCGGTGCCGACCTTCACCGTCAAGTTCGGCAATGCGAACGCGAAGGAGCTGAGCGACATTGCCCGGCTGACCGGCGGGAAGCTGTTCTCGGTGCAGGGCACCCGGCTCGTCGCCGCGTTCCGGCAGATCCGGGCCTATCAGTAGGCTGTGGCATGATCATGCGCTATCTCGGGTCGACGGTGAACGTGGTCGCGTCGGGCCTCGGCCTGCTGGCCTTGATCGTCTGCGTGCTCACCGGCAGCGGCTGGCTGACGTTTCCGATCGTGATCGGTGTCTATGTGGTTGCGGCGTTCGTGGCCTGGTTCGTGCTGCCACAGCACCCCGAACCTGAACAGCTGCCGAAGGCGAAGCCGCGCCGGGCCGCGTCGTAGGCCCTTCTTCTCCCGAAACCGGTCACAGACGACAGCAATTCGGGCGAATTTCTTGTCGTCTGTGACCGGTTGCGGGAGAAACGTTCAACCGTCGTCCTCTTCCCCTACCTCGATACCACTGTCTCGCTCGTCCCGGTCGGCCCACTCCAGCAACTCGTCGAGCCGGTAGGGGTGGTCGTCGATGTCGCCGTGCAGGTCACCCAGCTCGGCGTACCGGGCCGGCATGGTGGCGATCGTGAAGTCCCTGGGCTCGGCGTCGGGGATCTCGTCCCAGCGGACCGGAGCGGAGACGATGGCCTCCGGCGTGCCGCGTACGGAGTAGGCGCTGGCGATGGTGTGGTCGCGGGCGTTCTGGTTGTAGTCCACGAAGACCGACGCGGGGTCGCGGTCCTTGCGCCACCAGGTGAGGTCGACCAGCCCGTCACTGCGCCGCTCCACCTCGCGGGCGAACGCCCAGGCCGCGCGGCGTACGTCCGGGTGCCCGTGGTCGGGCACGATCCGGACATAGACATGCAGGCCCTTTCCACCTGAGGTCTTCGGGTATCCGACCACCCCCAGCTCCGCCAGCAGCTCCTGCACAATCGCCGACACCCGCTGCACATCCGCGTAC
>JBKPNA010000342.1:0-2311 GCA_046765695.1 Actinomycetota bacterium
GCACCTCGACAGTGCAGATCACAAGTCACACATGGCTTATGCCGCTGCAAACGGCACCTGCCCTGCGGACCATCGCGTGTCGCTGCCCGAGGTGACCTTCGAGATCGATTTCCCCGGCATCGCCGGTGGTCCTGACTATTACCTGGCCAGTGGTGGCATCTACTCGCTCCACGGCGACTTCATAGCCAACTGGAACAACCAGGTACAGAACGCTCTCGTCGCCTCTTGCCTCAACATCCCGCATGAGTGCGGCGACATGAACCGCGACGGCAACCGGTTGTTCAGGCCGAGCTATGACCCAGAGCCGATTCAGATCAACCTGAACGACTTCCCGAATACCTCACCGTATGACGGCCAAGACCTGCAGGGTCCGGTGACGTCCGCACCATCAACGCCGATGTCAATGCCTTAGTCCACCCTGCGCCGGCCTGATCCGTCCGGACGTCCTGGATCGGGCGGGGTCCGCCGTAAACCGCAGGCCAGGGATCGTCTCCTACTGTCTGCGCAACCCATGACGTACGGGTTCCGTCAAGCCCGTGACCTACCGGACTGCGCAAACTGCTGGCCGAGGGTTCTGGAGGGTTCTGCGTGCGGTCGGGTCTGAGCACCCTCGTCAACCTTTCGGCTCGGATGCACGCTGGCAGGCTGGCGCGCCCCTGCCAGCCAGCCGCGGTGCGCCGCCACTCCATGAGCGGGCCGGGCGTCGGCCGTGTCGGTCAGTGATCCAGCACGGCTTGATCGCGGGGGTTGAGCCTCGCCAGTCGGCGGCGGCGTGCCGTGGATGCGTTCGTGGAGCGAGGGGCGGTGGACTCGACGGCGGCTCATCCCTCCGGCCGCGCGCCCAGGATATCGAACGTGTGTTCGGACCGTGATTCGGCCGGATCGCGGCATGTGCGAGCGCCAGGTTCGCCCTGCCGGGCATCCGTTGGGTTGCGGTGTCCGTTCTGCGCCGCCGGCTGCTGTGCTGAAGTTGCGCCGTTCGGCCGGTCGTATTCTACCTAGGGCTAGATAGAGTACGAGCATGGCTGACGGGGGACCGCGGATGACGATCCCGACCCAACTCGTGCTGCGGGCACTGCTGGAAGACCCGACCCGCGAGTTGTACGGCATCGAGATCGGAGCCGCGGCCGGCCTACCCAGCGGCACCGTCCACCCGATCCTGGCCCGGCTGGAGGGTCTGCGATGGGTGGAGTCCCGCTGGGAGGAGATCGACACCCGGGCCGAGGGCCGGCCCGCGCGCCGGTACTACCGGCTGACCGCGGCGGGGGTGGAGTCGGCCCGGTTGGCGGTGGCCCGCGCCTACCGGCCCAGCCGGGCGACGTCGCTGCGACCGGCGACGGAGCCGACATGACCACGCCGCCCGGCCACTGGTGCTGCCGGACCGTCGAGCTCGCGGTGCGAGCATTGCCGGCAGAGCACCGAACCCGGTACGGGCTGGAGTTCGTCGCCGAGCTGTACGGCCTGCCGCCGGCGCAGCAGCGCCGGCACGCCGCCCGGCTGCTGACCAGCGCCTGGGCGTTGCGCACCGCTCTGTCCGAGCCGGTGCCCAGAACAAACGGGGGAACAGCCGTGATTCTCAAGACCGCGAAGCCAGTGACCTGCCGGCTGAACCTGCACCACCGCTGGCGGTGGATGAGCACCGAAGACGGCGACCGCTTCGAGCGATGCGTGAAGTGCGGCAAGGACCGCTCCGAGGACGTCGGCGGCGGACCCAACGTCGGCGCCGCGAGCTCCATCGTCTGGTAGCGAGAGCCAGGAACCGACCGTGGAGCCTACGACGAAGCAGCCTCTGACCTGCCGGTGGCACCTGCATCACCACTGGTCCCGGCACAAGACCGACGACGGCGAACCCTACGAGCGATGCAGCCGATGCGGCAAAGATCGCGACGAACGTCCCGGTCGTGGCCACGTCGACCTCCGCAACCCCGGCCCCTTCGGCATCGGAATGTAGCCCCCTCTGACCCAAGGACTCGCTAGGTCTAAGCATCATCGCCCATCGCGAGCACCCGCGGCCGAACCACGCCAGACGAGAGTGACCGGCGTTGTGGTCAATCGCTGTGGTCACCCTGGGTGCCGTTGGCTGGGAATGATCTTGACGGCTTTGTTTGTGCTGGCCATCGGGGGTGCGCCCGGCAGGAATCGAACCTGCGACCAAGTGCTTAGAAGGCACCTGCTCTATCCGCTGAGCTACGGGCGCGGTGAACCGTGGCAGGTTACCGTGGATGGTCCTTACCGAGGGCGCGGGGGCGCTGGGTCGGCTCACAGGGTCTACCCAGGATGCACACAGGGGCGTCCCATCCGGTGGAACGAG